>CAISQQ010000137.1 GCA_903887655.1 uncultured Burkholderiales bacterium | reverse complement strand
GGACTTCAATGAACGCTTGAGCGTTCATCCATGGTCGGCAAGCAACTGAGCCAAACTGGCCTCAAGGTGCTCTGTGGGCAGTCTCTTGAATCCCGATCTGACAAAACGGTGCATGCGACCAATTAAAAAACTCACCCACAAGCTTGCCCTTTGTTGAGTGGCAACCGTGGGCGTGGAGGAAGCTTGTGCCCAACTCGACTCACGAATCACTTGTCTGAGACTGGACTCGATTCGATCAAAGAAGTGGTTCATCCTTTGGTGCAAGCGGTCGTTCTCCAAAAGAAGCGCATCCCCCACCATCACGCGAACCATGCCTGGATTCTTTTCTGCGAATTGAAGCAACATGGCCACCATGCGCTGCGCTTTTTGCATGCCCTCACCATCTCGGGCGACGATTTGACTCACCAAGTGGTAAACACTTTCTTCAATGAAATCGATCAGACCCTCAAACATTTGTGCTTTGGAGGCGAAATGCCTGTAAAGCGCAGCTTCACTCACTCCCAACTTGGCCGCCAAGGAGGCTGTCGTCACGCGCTCAGAACCCGGTTGCTCGAGCATCAGGGCCAAGGTTTCTAGGATTTGTATGCGGCGCTCACCGGGCTTGAGACGCTTCTTGGAACCTGGGATGCTCTCTGTTTCGCCATGAAGTAGAGACGAGTTGCTACTCGCTTCATCGCCATCCAAGTCGCTTGATTCATTCAAGTGGGCTTGCGTTTTGGGAGCTTGGGTCATGAATTCAGTCTCACAAGGCGGTTAAGAGCAAATCTGCACAAAAAGGAGGGCTGAACTTGAAAGGGGCAAAGAGCTCAATCCCGATTCTTCATCCATGCGCACTCTACAGGAGAAGGTCCAGGGACCAGACAAGGGTGAACCCCAACCCAGACCCTCGATCACTTTAGAACGATCTGATCATGGTCCCAAAGGCTTGATCCGTCAAGATCTCAAGCAGTAACGCATGAGGGACTCTGCCGTCGATGATGTGCACTGAATTGACACCGCTTTTGGCGGCATCCAAGGCGCCACTGATTTTGGGGAGCATGCCACCACTGATGGTGCCATCGGCAAAGAGCTCATCAATCTCGCGGGCCGTCAAATCGGTCAGCAGTTGGCCCTCTTTGTCGAGCACGCCAGGCGTGTTGGTGAGGAGCACCAATTTTTCGGCACTCAAAACGGTTGCCAACTTGGCCGCCACCACATCCGCATTGATGTTGTAGGTCTCGTTGTTCTCACCAAAACCAATGGGGCTAATGACTGGAATGAAAGCGTCGTCTTGAAGGGCTTTTACGACACTGGGATCGATCCCAATGATGTCCCCAACTTGGCCCACATCGTATTCCTTGTGTGGGTCGTTGTTGTCGGTCATTTTGAGCTTACGCGCGTGAATCATCCCGCCATCTCTCCCAGTCAAACCAACAGCCTTGCCACCCGCTTGGTTGATGAGACCCACAATGTCTTGCTGCACCTCACCCGCAAGCACCCACTCAACGACCTCCATGGTCTCGGCGTCCGTCACCCGCATTCCTTGGATGAATTCACCCTTTTTACCCAAACGGTTCAACGCGGTCTCGATCTGAGGCCCGCCTCCGTGGACCACCACGGGGTTCATGCCAACCAGTTTCAAGAGCACCACATCGGAGGCGAAATCCGCTTGCAGGGAAGGAT
>CAISQQ010000136.1 GCA_903887655.1 uncultured Burkholderiales bacterium | reverse complement strand
TGTCACACCCAGCGCGTCCCACCACCAAGAGATGGGGGACGATGCCTCTCGCGGCGATTCGGACCACCTCCTCGTTGCTGACATGGCACACAACCACTTGAGGGCTGCAATCGGCCAAGATGAACACCAACTCCTCCACCGAGGCCATGGGGGGGATCATGGCGCATGGCACACCAATGGCCGAAAAGCCAGCCACCAACTCCATGTAGGGCAAGCAATTGGGCAAGGCCAAAGCGACCCGTTGTCCGCTTTGGAGTTGAAAGTCACCCAGACCACCGGCCGAAACTTGGTCGGTGCGCTTGATGAGTTGTGAATAGCTCAATGTCTGGTCTTCGATGCGAATGGCGATGTGGTGGGGTCGCTTGGCCGCGCCCACGCGCAAGCCATGAGAGAGGGTGAGCGTCCTTGCGCCACGAGGCACAATGACGGAGGCGTGCGTGTGGGTGGGGGCGGGGGCGGCTTGTGTGTTCAGCTTGCGTGTTCATCTTGCATGTTCGACTTCACCCATGCCCAGCCCAGGATAGGGCTCGAGCTCAGTCGAGCCTTGCAGATACCTGGCCCAAGGCATGGCGCTTGCGTCCAAAGCCAGGGCATGCCAACGCTTGGGACCCACCCAATCGCTCAGGGCTTGGCACTGGCTTGGGCTGGGCAGACCCACACAGATCAAGCCCCGAAACGAGACGTGAGGTGCGGGTAACTTCTCGGTGAGCAGTTCATACGCCATGGTCGAGTCCAGCCAGGCTTGGTTCACCGCCCCGCTGGTGATCAACTCGCTCAAGCCGCGCAGATCCCCGGGCTTGACCAAACACAAGCTCCCGCCCAATACCAAAGGCGCCAAGGCGGCAACGGCTGACATGGGCGACAAGGTGGAAGTGGGGCTCGCCTCACTGCCTCTAGGGTCTTCAGGGTCGTTCACACGCAAGGGAAATGCCGACACACTGTCGCGGCTGAGGATGGGGTGACACACGGCGATATTGAACACGCTCAGCATCAATTGCCGCTGCGTGAGTGGGGGCGAGACGCCGCTCAAGGGTGTGTTTTCGTCAAGGGTGTGCGCACTCGCTGTCGTTATCAACGATTGCAGCAAACGAAGGAGGGCCCCGGCGCTCGCGTCCAAAGCCCAGTCGCTGCTGGGCGTTTGAAGCCAAGGGTGCAGATCGCAGTAGCGCAGTTGACCACCGCTGTGGGTGAGGGCGATTTGTTGGGGGTTGCGAGCCACAGATGCCGCCAACGCTCGCCCGATCGAGAGGGCTTGAAGAGACTCGGGGAAGGCTTGGGTGGGTAGCACTGTTTAAAAATGACTGGGGTCAAGTGCCGTTTTTTACTGAACCGTGATGCCTTTTCTGGAGATCAAATCTCGCCAGCGCGCCACCTCGACCTCAATGCGAGCGGCAAACGCCTGGGGGGTGACATCGGTCATGATGGTGGCGCCTTGGCTGGCAAAAGCTTCGCGGGTTTTGGGTTTGTTGAGTGCGGTGATCAACTCTTGGCGCAACCGGTTGACCAAGGCGCTGGGGGTGCC
>CAISQQ010000135.1 GCA_903887655.1 uncultured Burkholderiales bacterium | reverse complement strand
CCTTACAACAAAATGGCCTGGCCCATTTACGAGGTGATCAACAGTCACAAGTTACCGGCGATTTTTCACACCGGTCACAGTGGTATTGGAAGCGGCATGCGCTGTGGTGGCGGATTGAGACTGGAGTACAGCAACCCCATGCACCTCGATGATGTGGCCATTGATTTTCCTGATATGCAAATCGTGATGGCGCATCCGAGTTTCCCTTGGCAAGATGAGGCCTTGAGTGTGGCCACGCACAAGCCCAATGTTTGGATCGATTTGTCGGGTTGGAGCCCCAAGTACTTTCCCAAACAACTCGTTCAATACGCCAACACCTTGTTGAAAGACCGAGTCTTGTTTGGCAGCGATTACCCCTTGATCACGCCCGAGCGTTGGATGCGTGACTTCGAGCAAGCGGGCTTTAAACCCGAAGTCATGCCTGGCATCTTGAAAGACAATGCGGTAAGACTTTTGAATTTGGCACCGTAAGGAATCACAGCCGGTGAACGCCGGTTCATCCTTGATGGGCCTGCTCTTCTTTTAAGGCGCTCCATCGCCGCGTTTGAGCGTTGATCGGCCAGGGTGTAGATCTTGAGTACTGGTTGAATCTTTTACTGGACGGCTTCGGGCTCTGCTAAGAAGGCATCCATTGCACGCTGGGCCCCAATTCACTCAAAAAAGCCAAAAAAGGGAGTAAAAACCCTTGATTTGGCATTGTTTTGCCGTTTTTTGACGGGCATGTTTTATGCAATCAACGTGGGTGAGGCCATCAATGACCGAATAGTCGGTCAATTTGGTGACTCCATTGCCCCATTCACCCAGAAAACAGGGAGGCGACCCATGAAGTCCGTCAAACCATCGTTCAATATGTCCACCACCCAATTGTCTTTTTCAATATCGCCCAATACTTATTTAGAGCCTACACAAGACCTTGAGGCTGAACCCTCAAATGAGAACCCACAGGCGCCTTCGTCCAAGCTGAGAAATCTCGAAGGGGGCAATATTTTGATTGCTCAAAAGAGCGTGAGGGATTTGCTCGATCAATACGCTGAGCTCAAATCCAGCAAATAGATCCCGGATTGGGTCTGGCAAATGACGACCCTGTCTCGAGCGGAGTCACTCCAATTTGATTGCGCAATGCGTCACCCAATGCAGAGATGGGCATTAGGGCTGGAAAGGTTGACTTGCATGACTTGAAAGAGCCGGGCCAATCGCCGAGGAGAGTCATCGATCCGTGAGGGTCAGAAACGCAAATGCGTTTAAATGTTGATGCCTTGGCTTATTGGCTGACTTCAAGACGTTTGAGCACATCGCGTTTGCCCATTTTTCTCACTTGAGCAATGGCTTGGAGTTGGCTTGCCCGGGGCTTGGATTTGCCATGCTCCCATTTGAGAATCGATTGGGCGGTGACACCGACCAAGGTGCCCATCTCTTGCGCTGTGATGGCGAGCTTTTTTCTCAAACTGACAAATCCATCTGCTCGAAAGCGAATAGGGGCACTGTCTTCAGAGACTTCCAGTTTGACAGGGTGATCACTGTGCTTGCTTAATTTGGCCACCATGGACTCAAGGGCTGCAACACGGCGTTTAAGTGCAGCGATATCGCTTCTGTACTGCGCGGATGATTTTTTTAGGCTGGGCGTTTCTTGTTTGATTTCTTTTTTAGCAATGCGTGCAATTTCAGACTTCAGTTGGTTGGCAAAAGTACTCATGAAAATATAATCAATTATTAAAAAATTGATTTTACTGGCAATTTTGAACAATAGTTTAAAAGTTACTGTTTTTAGAAGT
>CAISQQ010000134.1 GCA_903887655.1 uncultured Burkholderiales bacterium | reverse complement strand
GTCATGGTTTTACTGAGTAGTGCATCTCAGCTTCCACGTTATGTGAAAAAGCCTTTTTGGATTTGGATTTGGTCAAGGGCATATCAACCTCAAGGTGTGACGTTGGTCAAAACATCTTTTTGGATCAAGATGCCGCCAGCATACAAGTTGGCAATCGTGTTTGTTCCAGTGCTTGCTTTGATTTGGAACTGAATATCAGTTTTTTCAAAATGTCGAACTGGGCAAGCAAACGGAAATTGAAACGATTGAACAAACGTGGATTGGTTCAAAATGTTCAAATGACCGCTGACGTTTTCCTTGTTGTACTCTTGGAAGGTCAAGTAAGCACTTGATGTGAAGCCAATGTTGGCATCGCCTTGCAGGTAGTACAAAAAGAATTCGTACCCAGCAGGCACGGTATAGATTGACATCTGAGTCGCACCGATGCCAGCGTTGATCTGAGCATAGGTTGTGCTGCTGATCTTTGCGGTGATCACACCCACGTTTGTGCCATTGGTCACAATCATGGCGTTGATGCGCAAGAACGAGCCAACGGTTGTCACGGCGGTTGTGCCATTCAACGCAATAGTTTCATTCAAGATGTTGAAATTTGCATCCAACCCTTGAACTTGCACGCTCAAAGCTGAAGTGTCAGATGTCGAGGTACTCACAATGGTGAGTTGGGATGCTGAACTTGGGTAAGCATAGGCGCCACCAGAGGGGGTCAAGCCTTCCCACAATGGTCCTTGTGCAGTCGAGCCAACATTGGTGCTGAACCCGAAAATTTGAATTGGTGTGTGGCCGTATACGACACCACGAGCGACTTGTAGCTCGAATGGCTCAAAACGTCCCTCTTGAGTGATTGAACGTACTGTTGCTGACATTTTTAATCCTTGAGAGAAGCGGGGGCACGAAGCCCCCACTCGGTTTTAGCACATTCTGCCGCCGCGTTTTTTGTTGGGAGCAACCGTGACCGATTCTTTGGTCTTGGTCACAGCGCCAGGAGTCGATGGTGAGCCAGTGAGATAACTCTTGGCTTTGCCATACAACTCTTTGGCCATGCTCAACGGATTCAGAGCTTCTTCGAGTTCACGACTTGCTTTGTCTGAAACCGCTTTTGCATCAACATTACCGCCAACTTCTTTGTGAACCTTGCCACCTTTTTTAAAGGTGCCAGATTGCAGGCTGTTGGCCACGGGTCGGCTGACGAAGTGACGGGGCATTTTTACTGCTTTACCGTCATCAACGACATTACCGCCCGTGGCGTAGTGCTTTTTTGCAGCGTGACCGCCATGCTTGTAGCCACCAGCGTTGGCTTCTTTTACCATGCCAGTTTTGCGATTTTTCACGCCAGCAGTGCTAGTGTCAGCCGCACGATCTTCCCAGTCGCCACCTTCATATGTGTCGCCCTTTAAATGGCCTTCACGCATGTTTTTTTCGGTTGCGGCAGGGATAGCACCGCCAGTTGCTTTGTGGTGCTTCTTGGCGTGTCCACCATGCTTGAAGCCGCCTGCATTGGACTCTTTGATGCCTCCAGTGCCGTGCGCTTTATCACGCTTGGCTTGGTGCATCTCGGTGTTCAAGTAGTCGTGCTCGTTGCCTTCAATGGTGCCGTGCATTTTGATCTTGCCTTTATTGACTTTCTCGTCAGTATCAGCAGGAATTGCGCCACCAGTTGCCTTGTGGTGCTTGTGGGCATGGCCGCCGTGCTTGTAGCCAGCGGGTTTGCCTTCCTTGATCATGCCAGTGCCATGGTGCTTGTCGTGCTTTTGACCGTCAACCACTTTGGTTTTTTCGAATTTCTTCGCATTGCCTTCGATGGTTGTTTTGGTTTCGTCACGATCAATCTCGCCGCCCGAAGCCTTGTGAGCTTTGCCGCCGTGCTTCAAACCATGAGCATGTTTGGAATGCTCGTGGTGTTTCAGCTCTTTTTCGACCTTGTGAATCTCTTTTTCAACCTTGCCGCCTTTGGCGTACATGTTGGGATTCATGGCCTTGCGGCGTTCAGCCATAGAAGGCTTTTTGGGGGCTTTGCCATGTTCAGCTTCAAAAGCCTCATGAGCGCCGTGCATCATGCCGCCAGCGGCCTTGTGCATGGACATATGACCATGCTCTTCATGATGCTTGGCGTGAACTTTGCCACCTTTTTTGAGTTTCAGAATAACTGAAGGCTCATCGGTCATCATTTTGACCATTGGTTTGAATTGACCCATGTTGGCCTCCTATTAGGCTTGAGTTACGCCGAGAGCACCAGTGCGAGTTGCATTGGGTCCCACCATGATGCCGTTACATGCAATAGTCATCACAATGCGGCTGTAGCCGTTTGTAGCCGACGAAGGAACGTAAGTGCCGCGAACGTCGCCAGTTGAGCTGGTTGCAGGAACAGTGGTCACAGCGGCAGTGAAAGTGCCTGTGTCACGTGCCAAAGTGTTAGCCCAGTTCACCGAAGCAATATAGCCAGCGTCAACCACGCGGATTGGCAAGCCGATCACGTCAGTTGTACCAACTGTGATTGCAACGGGCAAAGCACCAGTAATGGCGATGCTAGAGATTTGGTAGAACGCTTTTTTGCCAGCGACGTTAGCCACGGCAGAAGAGGTTGTACCAGTTGCAATGTTTTCAGTCATGGGTTGACCGTAATAGTCGTAACCAGACACTGTCAGGGTACGGCTAGTAGTGATCGTGCCAGAGGCTGTGGTCAATTGAACAGCGCGTGCGCAATCAAGTTGCAACACGGTAGTGCCGTCAGTGCGAACAACCGATTTAACAGCAGTGCCAGCAGTCAAAGTCAAGTTGCCAGCGGCAGCAGGAGTTTGAGATGCAGCAATGTTGCTGGTGTTCAATGCTTGTGGAATGACGTCCCAAACGTATACACGACCCATTGGGCCAATGCCAAGTTCCATTGGGGATGGATCACCCAACAATGCGTTACCAGATGCAAAAATGTTTGCAGCGGAAACTGTTTGTGAAGTGCTCACAGTGTAAGTACCAACGCCACCAGCACCAGT
>CAISQQ010000133.1 GCA_903887655.1 uncultured Burkholderiales bacterium | reverse complement strand
TCCCGTTGCCGGTTTTCAAGACCGGTGCAATCGACCACTCTGCCACGCTTCCTCATCGATATTCTTTATCAAAAACTGTTAAACAGAGTTTGATGTCTTGGGTCGAATTCAAGACTCAAGTATTATAGTCTTAACTTGGGACTTTAATAGGGGATCTTTGAGCCCTAATCGGCTAAAAAGAGACTTTGCAGGTCATTGAGAAAGTCAAACCCAAGCGCAGTCGGGGTGATCCAGTTGCCTTCAACCTTTAATAGGCCCTTTTGCACCCCCGTCGCGATGGGCAACTCAATGCTGGAAGGTGAGAGGCCTGTTCTTTCATAAAAGGTCTCGCTTGAGAATCCGTCCTTGAGCCGAAGTGCATTGAGCATGAATTCAAAAGCCAAGTCTTGGTGTCGAATTTCGTCGTGTTGCGCCAAGCATTCTTGTATTTTTGACTTCTCCATATAGAGTATGGGGTCTCTGACCCTGATTTGACGCACGATGCGGTGCGCAAAACTCAGTTTGCTGTGCGCTCCAGCACCAATACCCAAATAATCCCCAAACAGCCAGTAGTTTTGGTTGTGCACACACCGATGCCCAGTTTTTGCAAAGGCGGACACCTCATAGCGCTCGAGATGCCTTTCTTGAGTTTCGTGCGTGATCAAGTCAAGCATTTCATAGGACAAGTCCTCGCTGGGTAAAGATTGGGGAGGGTACTTGGCAAAAAGGGTGTTGGGCTCGATGGTGAGTTGGTAAATCGAGAAATGCGGGGGTGAAAACGACAAGGCCGTGTCCAGATCGGTCTTCAAATCCGCCAAGCTCTGAGTGGGCAAGGCGTACATCAAATCGATGTTGAAGGTCTTGAAAGCGGCGGCAGCTTCTGTCACCGCTGCCAAGGCTTGTTCGCCATTGTGGATACGGCCAAGTCTCTTCAAATGGGCGTCATTGAAGCTTTGTACGCCAATGGAGAGTCGTGTCACCCCGGCTGCAGCAAAACCTTTGAACCGCTCGGCCTCAAAGGTGCCAGGATTGGCCTCCAAGGTGATTTCACAAGAAGGTGCCAGAGGCAGCAAGGCTCTGACTTGTGAGATCAGTCGCTCAATGAGTTCGGGCTCAAAAAGACTGGGTGTGCCCCCACCAATGAAAACCGTGTGAACGCCTCGTCCCCAAATGAGGGGCAGTGACGACTCGAGGTCCCTCAGTACCGCTTGAACGTAACGTTCTTGCTCACGGATGCCAAGCCGAGTTGTCTGGCTTTTTTCAGTGTTCAATCCATGCGAATTGAAGTCACAGTAGGGACACTTTTGCACACACCAGGGCAGGTGAATGTACAGCGACAAGGGTGGGAGGGCTTTGAGTTGAAGCAAGCCTGGGCGTGAGAGATGGCCGAGTTCGATGGGCTTCAAAGCCAATTGTCCTGGATGAGCGTGAGCATTTTTTGAGCCGCTTGTCCGCGGTGGCTGAGTGCATTTTTATGGGCGGGATCGAGTTCAGCCAACGTCGCACCCAGTTCTGGGATGTACATCACAGGGTCAAATCCAAAGCCGTGCTCCCCTTTTGGCGTGAGGGCAATCTCCCCTCGGATTCGTCCAACAGCGATCAAGGGTTCGGGGTCATCGGGATGACGAAGGGCGACCAAGGTGCTCACCAAGGCCGCTCGGCGATTACTCTGCCCCTGGAGTTGCTCGAGCAAAGCCACCACATTGTGGTCGTCTCCCTTGGGGTAGCCGTGGAGGGTGGCAAAAAATGCGGTTTGAACGCCTGGCCCGCCCCCAAAATGATCCACACACAAGCCGGCATCGTCGGCCAGAGCAGGCAGGCCGCTGTGTTGGCTGGCGTGACGGGCCTTGGAGAGTGCGTTTTCGACAAAGGTGTGAAACGGCTCGGGTGCCTCACCAATCCCCAGACTTGACTGAGACAAGAGAGCCAATCCCAGCGGCGCAAACATGGCTTGAAGTTCAGCCAATTTGCCCTGGTTGTGAGAGGCGAGAACGAGTTGTTGCATCGGGTGCGTTCTGGGTGTGAAAGCCTATGACTGAGGCTGGGCGAGGGCGTTTTGTTGAGCAGCAATCAAGGTTTTGATGCCATCTTGTGCCAAGTCGAGCAAAGTGTTCATCTCTTGGCGATCAAAGGCTTGGCCCTCGGCCGTGCCTTGGATTTCGATGAAATTTCCCGATCCAGTCATCACCACATTCATATCGGTGTCGCATTGAGAGTCTTCTTCATAATCGAGATCGAGCAACCCAACCCCATTCATGAGACCCACAGAAATTGCAGCGACCGAGTCCGTCACGGGAGTCTCTTTCAGTTGACCGGTTTTGAGCAGTCCATTGACAGCATCTTGAAGAGCAATGAATGCGCCAGTGATGCTGGCCGTTCGGGTGCCTCCATCGGCTTGGAGAACGTCGCAGTCCAAGTGCAAAGTTCTCTCGCCGAGTTTCTTCAGATTCACCACGGCTCTGAGTGAGCGCCCAATGAGACGCTGAATCTCTTGGGTTCTACCCGATTGTTTGCCCCGTGCTGCTTCTCGATCAGAGCGGGTGTGGGTGGAGCGCGGCAGCATGCCATATTCTGCCGTGACCCAGCCTTCATTGCTCCCGCGTTTGTGAGGCGGGACTTTGTCAAGAACCGAGCAATTGCACAGCACTCGGGTTTGTCCAAATTCAATCAGCACCGAGCCCTCGGCGTGCACCGTGAAGCCCCGCGTGATTTTGAGCGCTCTCAAAGCGTTGGCGCTGCGGCCTTGGCGTGTGTAGGTTGGGGGTGTGTTCATGGTGCTTCAGAAGGGTAAAAGTAAAGGGTTCAAATAAAAAATCTCAAGACCCTATTGTCTCGCATACGGACCCAGATCCGAGGAGGGGGTCATCAGAGACCTTCCGAATGGGCTCAGCGCACCAAGACGCAAGAAGAGCGTGGTGCTATTTGCTTAGTTAACTAATTTGAAGCCAACAAGCTGATGGCAAGAATCATCTCACCGAGCACCCCAATCATTACCTCTTAAGTACTCAATAATTCAGGTGGATGAATGGATATGCGGGTTTTTACTGATTTTTTAAGCGACTTGAGAATCACAAACATCGAATTTTTCGGTCATGATGCCAATTCATTTGATTATGCAACTAACCATCTTTCGTATCCGTGGTGATGCGAAGGTGTTATGAAGAGGACTTTGTCATGGAAACCGCAGAGCAAAACAAATTATTGACCCAAGTCGGTCCTGGCACACCCATGGGGGAGTTGATGCGCCGCTATTGGCAGCCGTTTGGCGCGGCTGCAGACATCCAAGAGAAGTGGACCCTCAAGGTGCGTTTGCTGGGTGAAGATTTGATCTTGTTTCGCTCTCGGCAAGGCCAGTTGGGCTTGATTCAAGCCCAATGCCCGCACAGACGTGCATCCTTTGAGCACGGCATCCCCACGCAGCAGGGCATTCGATGTCCTTACCACGGTTGGGAGTTTGGGCTCATGGGCCAGTGTTTGAATCAGCCCAATGAGCCCGATAACGCATCGTTCAGAGAAAAAGTCGGGGCTCGCGCTTACCCGGTTCAAGAGTTGGGTGGATTGCTGTTCGCCTACATGGGCCCACAGCCCCAGCCACTCTTGCCCAGACTGGATGGTTTTGTGCACCCTGGCACGATACGCATGCTTGGGCGAGCACTCTTGCCCATCAATTGGCTCCAAATCATGGAGAACTCACTCGACCCGGTTCACACCGAGTGGCTTCACGGGCACCACTATGAGTTTTTGAAAGAGCAAGAGGGCATCAAAGTGGCCATCAGCGCTCACCACCAAAAGATTGATTTCAAAGAGTTCACGTATGGCATGACCAAGCATCGTCTTTTAGAAGGCAACTCTGAAGATGGAGACGACTGGAAGGTGGGGCACCCAATTGTTTTCCCCAACACCTTGGCTGTGGGCAACGGCGACGAGTCGCAGCGCTACTTTTCCTTTCAAATCCGTGTCCCCGTGGACGACGAGCACACGCTGCACCTGTGGTACAACGCCTATGTTCCGCCTCCATCGGCGGTGGTGCCTGCACACCTCTTGAAGACCGTGCACCAATACACCGTCCCCTACAAAGATGCCCAAGGTGAATTCATCGTTGACAATGTGGATGGGCAAGACATGATGGCCTGGATTTCACAAGGCACCATTGCCGACAGAAGTGCAGAGAACCTTGGGTCGACCGATAAAGGGGTGGCCATGTACAGGCGAATCCTCAAGCGCGAGATGAAAAAAGTCGAGCAAGGCTTGGATCCTATTGCCATCGTGCGAGATGCGCTCATCAATGAGCGCATTGACTTGCCCAATGAGCGCAAAAAGCACCACAACAGCGATGGCTTTGCCTCGTTCATGCTGCGCACCCATGCGAAATACTCGCCCATTGCGGCAGATTTGGTGAAAATTTTCGAAGGCGAGAATTCACCCAATTTAAAACTCATTGCCACCAAAGAATTGGCCTAAAAGGCCCCATCTGATCATTTGCCATTTCAAGAGAAAGAAACATCACCATGACGATTGAAGAAATCACCCGCAAGCTCATCGACGCAGGTCGCATCTTGGAAGACCAAGGACAAGGCGACTTGACCCGTGGCCACGTGTCCATCCGTGTAGCGTCGGATTTGGAGCATTTCTACATGAAGCCCCACAGTTTTGGGTTTGACGAAATCACCCCAGAAAATATGGTGGTTTGCAACTTGGCCGGTGAAAAAGTGAGCGGCGGAGGACGTCGTCACAGTGAGGTGTTCATCCATTCTGAAATCTTTAAAGCCCGACCCGATGTGATGAGTGTGATCCACACCCACCCCACCTATGCGGTGGCTCTATCCGCCACAGGCAAAGCGCTCGAGCCGATTTCACAGCCAAGCGTTGCCTTCTACGACGGTTTGCCTTACTACACCGATACCATTGACCTCATCAGAACTCCCGAGATGGGAGCCGGGGTCGCCAAGGCACTGGGGTCGTGCAAAGCTGTGCTCCTGCGCAACCACGGTGCGGCGATTGTGGGTGCGAGTGTGGAGGAGGCCACTGTGCTGGCCATCATGCTTGACAATGCCTGTCAAATTCAATTGGCCACCATGGCTGCTGGTGGCAGTGGTGAGCAATTCACGGCCCAAAGTATTCAGAGGTTGCAGCACAACATCACCCGTGATGAGCAGTATGTGGTGAATTTCAATTATCTCAAACGCAAAGCCGATGCTCACTACGCTGCGTTGGCTGTTAGGGCTTGAGCGCGTCTCGACTGGGGGCATGACTCA
Source organism: uncultured Burkholderiales bacterium (assembly GCA_903887655.1). Taxonomy (GTDB): domain Bacteria; phylum Pseudomonadota; class Gammaproteobacteria; order Burkholderiales; family Burkholderiaceae_C; genus Limnohabitans. Next base: position 680 of record CAISQQ010000133.1, on the reverse strand, counting down.
CTGGGTTTGATCTTGGAGGACAGACAATGATGATGGATTTATTCAAACGCGGCTCGATTGCTTTGGGCCTGTGGTGCGTGGCCGTCTGCTGTGGCGCGCAAACTGCCAAACCCGTGATGACCGGTGCCGAGGCCGCTCTCTACCACGGGTCTGATCGCTACGAGCGTTTGGTGGAAGCTGCTCAAAAAGAAGGGGTGGTTTCGGTCTATCACGTTTACCCCAGCTTGCCCAGTGTGCTGGCCGAGTTCACCAAAAAATATGGCATCAAGGTCAAGGTTTGGCGTTCGGGCTCAGAGACGGTGTTGCAACGCGTCGTGACCGAGGCCAAGGCCAATCGGTTTGAGGTCGACATCATGCAAAACAATTCGCCTGAAAGTGAAGCCGCTTTTCGAGAAAAATTGTTGCAAGAAGTGCGCTCGCCCTACCAGGCAGATTTGATCTCTCAAGCCGTTCCCGCCCATCACCAATGGGTGGGCTTGACGGTGGATGTGTGGGTTGCAGCTTACAACACCAACAAGTATAAAAAAACCGATCTACCCAAAACCTATGCCGATTTGCAAGACCCCAAATGGCGGGGTGCCTTGGGTATTGAAGCGTTCAATCAATCTTGGTTTGGCACACTGCTGTCAGAAATGGGCGAAGAGCAAGGCTTGAAGGTCTTCAACAACATCGTCGCCACC
>CAISQQ010000132.1 GCA_903887655.1 uncultured Burkholderiales bacterium | reverse complement strand
TGAAAACCATCAGTTGATTGAAGACCTGAGCATTGCCAATCGGATCCTCTACCTGGAAGGCGTCGTTGACGGTTTTGGTCACATCAGTGCCAGAGACCCGCACGATCCGACCAGGTTCTGGATTGCAAGAAGCATGGCTCCGGCTTTGGTCACGCCACAAGATATTTTGCAGTGCGACCTCGAGGGCGTCGTGCACGATGCACAGCAAAGAACGTCTTATGTTGAGCGCTTCATTCACAGTGAAATTTACCGAGCAAGACCCGATGTGAACGCCGTGGTGCATTCGCACTCGCCATCGGTGATTCCATTTGGTGTGACCTCTCAGCGACTGCGACCCATCTGCCACATGAGTGGTTTTTTGGGCTCCCAAACACCCATCTATGAAATACGCCAAACCATCGGTGAGACCTCCGATTTGCTCATCACCAGCAAAGCCTTGGGTCACGCCTTGGCGCAGTCGTTGGGCGCCAACACAGTGGCCTTGATGCGTGGCCATGGTAGTGTGGCGGTGGGGGTGAGCATTGCCCAGGTGGTGTACCGCGCTATTTACACCGAGCTCAATGCGAAGCTGCAACTCGAATCCATGAAAATTGGCAGCATTGAGTTCCTAAGCGACGGCGAAGCGCAAGCCACCGCCAAGATGAACGACGAACACCTCAAACGGCCTTGGGAATTGTGGAAACAAAAAGCCCTCCAAATGCCCCAACAGCTATAAACAATTGCATCGAGTCCGAAGTGATTCACCCCCCTTTTCCCTCTTTCAGACACCCCAGGAGCAAACCTTGACCGCATCGCAACCGAGTTTGGACGTTTTGGTCGTTGGTGGCGGCAATGCAGCGCTTTGCGCCGCCTTGATGGCCCGGGAGGCGGGTTGCAGCGTTCGAATTTTGGAGTCGGCCCCACAACTTTGGCGCGGCGGCAACTCCACCCACACCCGCAACTTGCGCTGCATGCACGACGCGCCACAAGATGTGCTGATCGAGTCGTACCCCGAGGAAGAATTCTGGCAAGATTTGCTCAAAGTCACTGGCGGCCTCACCAATGAAGAGATGGCTCGCATTGCCATCCGTCATTCGGCCACCTGTCGGCCTTGGATGTTCAAACATGGCGTGCGGTTCCAGCCCTCACTCTCTGGCGCCTTGCACACGGCGCGCACCAATGCTTTTTTCATGGGCGGCGGTAAAGCTTTGATCAACGCCTACTTTAGGAGCGCGCAAAATCTGGGCATCGCCATTGATTACGACTGCACGGTGGTGGACCTTGAGATCCAAGAGGGCCACTTCAGGGCTGCCAAAGCCGTCCATCAGTTGCCCGATGGCAGTACCCGACAAGAGTGGATTGAGGCCAAAAGTTGTGTCCTGGCTTGTGGTGGGTTTGAGTCCAATTTGGACAAACTCAAAGCAGCCTGGGGTCAAAACGAATGGGGCGAATGGACTGCCGAGAACTTTTTGGTGCGTGGCACACGCTATAACCATGGCGTCTTGATCGATGTTTTGAAAGATTTGGGGGCCGACATGATTGGGGACGCCACTCAAGCTCACATGGTGGCCATTGATGCGCGAGCACCGCTTTACGACGGCGGTATTTGCACACGAATCGATTGCGTCTCTTTGGGCGTTGTGGTCAATAAATTTGCCCAACGCTTTTATGATGAAGGCGAAGATTTTTGGCCCAAACGCTATGCCATCTGGGGTCGATTGGTGGCCCTCCAACCGGGTCAAATCGCATACTCCATCACCGATGCCAAAGCGGTGGGGCGTTTCATGCCACCCGTCTTTGATGGCACGGTGTGCAACACCTTGGAAGAGTTGGCACAAACACTGGGACTCGATCAAGAGGCTTTCATGAAAACCCTCAATGACTACAACCAAGCGTGTCAGGTGGGTCATTTTGACCACACCACACTCGACGACTGCCACACCCAGGGACTCACACCAGTCAAAAGTCATTGGGCCTTGCCCATCAACACCCCGCCTTTTTATGCCTATCCAGTCAGACCTGGCATCACCTTTACCTACCTCGGACTCAAGACCGACAAGACCACCGCGGTTCATTTCGCGGGTCAGCCCAGTCAGAATCTCTTTGTCGCGGGCGAGATGATGTCGGGCAATGTGCTGGGCCAAGGCTACACCGCTGGTGTGGGGATGACCATTGGCACAGCGTTTGGACGCATTGCAGGCTCCTCTGCTGCTTTGAGCGTGAAAGCTCAAGGGGAAAAACACCCAGGTCCACCTACAGACAGCCACCTTTTATCGAGAGTAAAACATGCAAGTGCTTGATCAATTGGTCAAAGAGGCTCAAGGCCTCGCGCGCCCCACTCTGGTCTTGGCCGACAGTGAGCGTGAGGTGGCAAGACAGCTGCAAATTTGCAATGCTTGCCGCTATTGCGAGAGCTTTTGTGCGGTTTTCCCGGCCATGACTCGCCGGCTGAATTTTGCGCAAAACGACATCCACTACATGGCCAATCTTTGCCACAACTGTGGAGCGTGTTTGCATGCTTGCCAGTACGCCGAGCCCCATGACTTTGCTGTCAATATCCCCCGCTCGATGGCTCAAGTGAGACTTAAAACGTACGAAACCTATGCCTGGCCGGCCTTCATGGGGGTCACCTACGCTAAAAATGGGCTGTGGCTGGCGCTGTGTTTGTTTGTCAGTTTGGCGCTTTTCGTGGGACTGCTGCTGCCCACACCCAGCCAAGAGGCGCGCAATTTTTATGGCCTCATGAGCCACGAGGCCATGGTGTCTTGGTTTGCACCTGTGTTTTTATTTGACGTGCTGGCTTTGGGCATCGGTGTTTACCGATTTCTAAGCAAGATCACACCATCCACCTCTGGGGCAGCCGTCTCGACGCCTGCGGCCCTGGAAGCCACACACAACATCATGAGCTTGAAGTACTTGGATGGGGGTCACCACGAAGGCTGCAACAATGAAGACGACGCCTTTACCCTTTGGCGACAACGCATGCATCACTTCACTTTTTATGGCTTTTTGCTGTGTTTTGCATCGACCAGTGTTGCCACACTTGAGCACTATCTCTTGAACTTGCAAGCCCCTTATGCCTGGGGCAGCTTGCCCAAGGTCTTGGGTGTGGTGGGCGGCTTGAGCCTCTTGGTCGGGACCTTGGGACTTGGGTGGCTCAACTTAAAGCGCCACCCTTGGCACGGTGACTTGAAACAAAAACCCATGGACTTGGGCTTCATTGCGCTGTTGGCATTGTCTGCAAGCACAGGGCTGATGTTGTGGCTGAGTCAGGGCAGCACCCTCTTGCCCAGCATGCTTGCCGCCCACTTGGGGAGCATCATGGCGCTTTTTTTAACACTACCCTATGGCAAATTTGCCCACGGTATTTACCGAAGCGCCGCCTTGATTCGCTTCTCGGTTGAAAAGCGCCAACCATCTGGCTTGGTCCTCAAAGAAGACTAAATCCAGCTGACCCCAAGCCCGACACATTCCATGAATTTGCCTGCGACCCCTATTGCAAAGACCGCCCGCTTCACCGCACCTGGCACCTTGGGGGCTTGGAGAAAGCTTGACGACCTGGCCAAAGCGCAGGCGGTCCCCCATTTGCGCGAGCTCTTGCCCGACCCCGAGCGCGCACTCGCCATGACGGTGCAGCTCCATGGCCTGCAATTGGATTACTCGCACCAACGGGTGACACCCACTGTGCTTGAGGCCTTGGGCGAACTGGCACAGGCCTCTCATTTGAGTGAGCACATTCAGGCACTCTTTAACGGCAGCCCAGTCAACGTGAGCGAGCAGCGCGCAGCGCTTCACGTGGCCCTTCGTGGCCAAGGTGTCACATCCCCTCCCTGGGGAGAGTCCATACAGCTCCAAGTGGAGACAGAGCTCGAGCGCGTGTGCAGCTTTGTCTCACGCATTGAATCCCATGATCTCAAGGGCTACAGCGATGAGCCCTTCACTGATGTGGTCAACCTGGGCATTGGCGGCTCGGCCCTGGGGCCGCTCACCTGTGTTCAAGCGCTCGAGGGTTTGAATGTCGGGCGCAGCCCCCGACCCAAGGTGCACTTTGTCTCCAATGTGGACGCTTGGAGTTTGTGGCAAACGCTTGAGGGACTGAACCCGCGCACGACTTTGTTCATTGTGCAAAGCAAGACCTTCACCACCCAGGAAACCACCTTGCTGGCGCAGTCGGCCAAGCGCTGGTTGCTCGACCATGGCTGTCCGCCAACGGCCCTCTATCAGAATTTGGTGGCCGTCACAGCGCGTGAAGACTTGGCTGCCAAGCAAGGATTCTTGCCCTCCCAAACATTTCGGTTCTGGGACTGGGTTGGCGGGCGCTACTCGGTGTGGTCGGCCATTGGTTTACCGGTTGCTTTGGCCATCGGTGCGGATGATTTCAAGCGCTTGCTCGCCGGTGCACGGGCCATGGATGAGCACTTTTCAACAGCGCCAACGCTCGAAAACATTCCTGTTCTCATGGCGCTTTTGGGGGTTTGGAACCGCAACTTTTTAAAGGCCCCCTCGCACCACATCGCCACCTACGCTTATCGCTTGAGGGGCCTCACACCGTATATCCAGCAACTGGACATGGAGTCCAACGGCAAAGGAACACACTTGAACGCCAGTCATGCTCAAGTCGAAACAGCACCCATTGTTTGGGGCGGTCTTGGCATTGATGGCCAACACGCCTACTTTCAACTGATTCACCAAGGCGAGCATTTGGTTCCCGTCGACTTCATCGGCATACGACAAGACCAAAATTGCCCCATGCCCTTGACGCAGGAGCACCTGCGCTGTCTGCACCTGAACATGATGGCCCAAGCCCAAGCCATGGCCTTGGGGCGGGATGAAGCTCACACTCGCCGTGAGATGCAAGCACAAGGACTCTCCCCAGATGAAGTCGATGCCCTTGCGCCTCATCGGTCCTTCAAGGGCAACACACCGAGTTCCAGCCTGTGGCTGCAAGAGCTGGATGCTTTTAACCTCGGGATGCTGATGGCGCTTTACGAACACAAAACCTTTGTCCAAGCGTCGATTTGGGGCATCAACCCATTTGACCAATGGGGTGTGGAGTTGGGTAAAACCATGGCCAACGAGCTGGCGAGACATCCGGACAATCTGGCTTGATTAGAAACCCTAAAGGATCAAGGTGTGCAGATTTGATCTTGTGCTGGGATAAAAACCAGGAAACGACGCCCGACGATTTTTATCCCTTTCGAGTCGCTGCAAAATCCTGTGACAATTGAGCTTGATTGAGCCCGTTGTGTCCACCCCTCGCTTGACGATCCAGTGAACAAAGCGCGTGATCCCTTAGACCCGCAGACCATCGACCCCACCATGAGTTCACCCCAATTCAACACCCAATTCAAATCGGTACAGTCCAGGGTCAGCCATGAAGAGTGGCTGGCCCGAGTGGAGCTTGCTGCTTGTTACCGGCTCGTGGATTTGTATGACATGTCTGACTTGATCTACAACCACATCACCTTGAAAATTCCAGGCACCGATCACTTGCTCATCAATTTGTACGGTCTCTTGTACAAAGAGATCACCGCTTCGAGTCTTGTCAAAATCGACATCGACGGCAACATCCTTTACAAACCAGACACCGATTACGGCATCAACCGATCGGGGTATGTGATCCACGGCGCCATTCACCAAGCTCGCAGCGACGTCAATTGCGTGATCCACACCCACACACGAGCGGGCATGGCGGTATCGAGCATGGCTTGTGGTCTGTTGCCCTTGACCCAAACATCAATGCGCTTCGTGGGTCACTTGGGCTACCATGATTTTCAAGGGCCGGCCATCGATTTAAAAGAGCGAGAGAGTTTGGTGGCTGACTTGGGCCGCCATGATGCCATGGTGCTTCGAAACCACGGACTGCTCACGTGCGGTGCCACCGTGCAACAAGCTTTTAATACCCTCTACCAATTGGAATTGTCCTGCCGTGCTCAGGTGGACGCCATGGCCGCCAAGACCGACCTGGTTTTACCCGATCAAGAAGTACTCGAGCGCACCGCCCATTTGTACCAACCTGGGACGCGCAGACCCTATGGTGTTCTGGAGTGGCCTGCATTGATTCGACGACTTGAAGCCGAGAGCGCGCATTGCGCCTACCCCAGATACGACTGCTGAACTCAGGGTATCAAAAAATGAAGCTCCATTGCCTTGTCTGGAGCGTTGTTTTCAATCCACCCACTTCCATCGATGAGGCAGCGTTTGTGAGCCCTAAAAGTCGTACAAGGCCGCCGGATTGCTCACCAATATGCGCTGCAGCATCTCAGCCGTAGCTGCCCAACGCTGTAAGCGATTCAAAGCGGCTCCATCGTCAAGCGCATTGAAGGGCTCAGGCTGTTCAATGCTTCGGCGCCCACTCACCACGCCGCCTGTGTGCGGCCAATCACTGCCCCAGAGCATTCGTTGTGGGTTGCATGCGATGAGTGCACGGGCCAACTGCGTGACCGCCGGGCTGTCGGGTGTCGTTGATATACGCTCAGGCGCTGAAAGTTTCATCCACACCTTGCCATCGCGAATCATCCTCAAGAGAACTTGCAAATCCGGTTGATCGAGTCCCAGATCTGGATTGATCAACCCAAAATGGTCAATGACAAACTGGGTGTTGTATTGATTGATCACACTCTCGAGTCTGGCAATCACGTCCAACTGGGTGAAGAGCTGGATGTGCCACCCCAAGTGCTGGATCGTCTGGGCTGTCCAATCGATTTCTTCTTGTGCCATGGATAGGTCGTGGACCCCTTGGGTTTGCAAATTAATGCGCACCCCCCTCACCCCCAAGGCATGCATGCGTTGGAGCTCGGCCTTGGAGAGTGTTTTGTCGATCACCACCACGCCTCGACCCCGCCCCTTCAAAGCCTTTAAAGCCCGCAAGGTACAAGAATTGTCACTGCCATAGGGCGACGGGTGAACGATCACGACACGGGCAAGCCCAAGACCGTCATGCAATTTCACCAAATCCGACTGCAAGGCTTGAGGCGGGGTATATTGTCGGCCCTTGGACAAAGCGAACTCTTCGTGGGGGCCAAAAATATGGACATGGCAGTCGCACGCCCCATTGGGCATGGCATATTCAAGAGCGGTGTGTTCAACACCCAGGACCGATAATTTTTGGCTCATATGTTTGGCAACCCCTGCACCGATTGCGATGGACTCGGCAAGTGTAACCATTCAAAACGCAAGACCGCAATCGTCTGCCCCAGTTGAGTGCGCTTGCTTCTTTGGCGCCTGTCTGAGACACCCTGCGTGTTCATAAGCTTGCTATGATAGAGGTTTTGAGAGAACCGGTTGATATAGACCATGAAAATTATAGTGATTCCCGGTGACGGCATCGGCCCAGAGACCATGGCTGCGTGTGATGAAGTGTTGATGGCGGCTTCTGAGCGCTTTCATCTCGGGCTGGAGCTCGAGCACGACATTGCCGGTATTGAAAGCCTCAAAAAACGGGGCGCAACCGTCACCCAGGAGCTCCTTGACAAGGTCAAGTCGCGTGATGGCTTGATGCTCGGGCCGATGTCCACCTATGAATTCAAAGATGAATCCAAGGGTGAGATCAACCCATCGATGTTTTTCAGAAAAAAACTCGACCTCTTTGCAAACATCAGACCGTCGAAAACCTACCCGGGTTTGGCCAAACGTGTGGCGCAAGATTTTGATCTGATTGTGGTGCGAGAAAACACCGAAGGCTTTTATGCCGATCGCAACGTGGAGTCGGGCGGCAGTGAAATGCTCATCACCCCCGATGTGGTGATCTCTTTGCGACGCATCACCCGATTGTGTTGTGAGCGCATCGCCAAAAGCGCCTTTGAACTGGCCCAACACCGAAAAAAACACGTCACCATCGTGCACAAAGCCAATGTCCTCAAATTGGGGGACGGTATGTTCATCGACATCTGTCACGCCACCGCCAAGGACTACCCCGATGTCGAGGTGGACGACTTCATTGTCGACGCCATGATGGCCCATGTCGTGCGTGCACCCGAGCGCTTTGATGTGATTGTGACCACCAATATGTTTGGTGACATCTTGTCTGACCTCACCGCGGAGCTCTCGGGCAGCTTGGGGCTGGCGGGCACCTTGAACGCAGGCGCGCAATACGCGATGGGACAAGCCGCCCACGGCTCAGCACCTGACATTGCCGGCCAAAACATTGCCAACCCTTTGTCGCAAATCATCTCTGGTGCCATGCTGCTTAACTGGCACGGTCAAAAAACAAATCAACCCCAATTCTTGGCCGCGGCCCAAGCCATAGAGGACTCTGCGCTTTACGTGATGCAAACCGCCCAAGTCACGCCCGATGTGGGCGGACACCTAAAAACCGACACCACGGCTCAGGCCTTGGTGAAACATCTTCTTGCCAGACCACTCTGAAAGCCACCCCAATATGCACGCCATTCCCTCCCACGTGGTCGACACCCATTGCCACGTTATCTCCAGTGACAACACGCGCTTTCCGATCAACACCCCCACGGGTGGCAAGCAGTCCGATTGGTCCAAAGAGCGTCCCGTGAGCGATGCGGGCATGATGACCGCCATGAAAGACGCGGGGGTGAGCAAATCCGTCTTGGTGCAAGCCTCCACCTGCTACGGGCATGACAACAGCTACGTGGCCCAGAGCGTGAAGCACCACCCCGACGCTTTTCTTGGTGTTTTTTCCGTCGATTTGGTCAGTCCTCAATCCATTGAACAAGTCACTCACTGGATGGGACTTGGTATGTCAGGCGTTCGCGTCTTCATTGCTGGGCACACCGCACAAGACCAGACCCTTCGCATTGATGACTCACGTGCAGACCCACTGTGGGAGTATGTCTCGTCACACCACATTCCAATTTGCGTGCAATTGCGCTCGTGGGGTCTTTCAGCACTGGCAAGCGTGCTTCACCGCCACCCCAAGCTCATCGTCCTCTTGGACCACTTTGCCAGACCCGATCTCCAAGGCGGCACACCCTACTCAGATGCCCAAGGCCTCTTTGATTTAGCCGCATTTGAAGGACTCCACTTCAAACTCACCACCCACAATATCCGAGACGCCCAGTTGGGCAAGGCCACTCCTGAATCATTTATCCAACGCGTGGTGAATGTCTTTGGCGCATCACGCATTGCTTGGGGCTCGAATTTCCCTGCTTGCTCGGGCTCCTTGGGCGAACAACTGCAAGAGTCGTTGGCGGCCACGCAGTCCTTGAAGAGCGCTGACCAAGATTGGATTTACTCCAAAACCGCCCACACCCTTTATCCCTCACTGAGCCAAGTCATTGGCCTATCACAACCATGAACACCACTCCCTTCACTTTCAAGACTCTCTTGGGCGACTATCCCAACACATTGGCACTCAAGACTGGTCAAATTCATTCACCCGACTTGGCCTTTGATTTTGTCGATGCGCCCGTGCCCAATCGCTTATTCAAACGCGTGGTGAGAGATTTGGAGTTTGATTTGGCTGAGCTCGCCTTGGTCACCGCATTCCAAGCCAAGGCCTACAACAAGCCACTGATCATGCTGCCCGCCGTCGTGGGCGCTGGGCGCTATCAGCACCACTGCTTGGTCTATAACCAAGAGCGGGGCAAGCTTGGGGTGTCTCAGCTCAAAGGTAAACGCATCGGCATTCGCGCCCATGCCCAAACCACGGTGACATGGGTGAGAGGCATTTTGATGAACGAGTATGGCGTGGATTTGCGCGATATTCATTGGATCACGTTTGAGGACGGCCATTTGGCCGAGTTCCCAGACCCCAAGGGCTTTCGCCGAGCCAAGCCAGAGCACAACATGATGCACATGCTGCTCAATGGCGAGCTCGATGCCGCCATCATTGGCACAGACTTGCCCGATGATGCCCGATTGCAGTCGGTGATACCTGACCCCCACGAGGCTGCCCAAGCCTGGGGAGAGCGCCACCATTTGGTCCCCATCAATCACATGATGGTGGTCAAAAAAACCATTTATAACCACCACCCTGAGCTCGTCCAAGAAGCCTACCGTTTGCTGCTGCAAAGTAAACAGGCCGCCGATTCACAGAGTCGGCACTCAGAAGGCAAAAAGGACCACGCTGTCAGCGCGCACAAAGATCTCACCCCATTTGGGGTTGAGGCCAATCACAATGCACTGGCGTTGTTGCTCAACTATTCAGCGCAACAGGGTCTGATTCCCAAAGCCTATGGCATGCATGAACTCTTTGGCAGCTTGTCACTGAGCCGCTGAGCCGCT
>CAISQQ010000131.1 GCA_903887655.1 uncultured Burkholderiales bacterium | reverse complement strand
GGATCTTCATCGCGGATCTTTCAAGCTGGGGTGGTGGTTGCATCAAGGGGCAGTCGAATCCAGCAATCTGTGCACAGCATTGGGGTCATGTGGGCAAAAAATCGATTGAATTCTCCTGGGCGTCAGTTTTATAACGCCTCTTGGCAATGATACTGGTTTTGCGGCTTATTTTGAGACGAAAGGACGTGAGTAATATTCTTCTTGAGTCGCCCCAAGGGGGACTTCTAAGACGTTAGAATCGTGTATTTGGAGCAATAAGTCATGCGCCTATTAGGAAAAGCGCTCACCTTTGACGACGTGTTACTGGTGCCAGCTTACTCTGAGGTCTTGCCCAAAGACACCCAACTCAGTACCCAATTCTCACGTCGAATTACCTTGAATTTACCCTTGGTGTCTGCCGCCATGGACACGGTGACCGAGGCCAGACTCGCCATAGCCATTGCCCAAGAAGGTGGCATTGGGATCGTGCACAAGAATTTGTCCATTCAGCAGCAAGCCTCCGAAGTCTCCCGGGTCAAACGCTATGAAAGTGGTGTTTTGCGCGACCCCGTCGTCATTCCCCCCACTTTTACCGTGCGGCAAGTCATCGAGTTGTCTGAGCAACTCGGGGTGTCGGGGTTTCCGGTTTGCAATGGCGGTGTGGTGATTGGCATTGTGACAAGTCGTGATTTGCGATTTGAGACTCGGCAGGATGTGTTGGTGACTGAAATCATGACCCCTCAAGAAAGGCTGATCACCGTGCCAGAGGGTTGTACGCCTCAAGAGGCCAAGGCACTGCTCAATAAATTCAAACTCGAGCGATTATTGGTGATTGACGACAAGTTCATCTTGAAGGGCTTGATCACCGTCAAGGACATCACCAAGCAGACGAGTTTTCCCAATGCGGCGCGCGACCCCTCTGGGCGACTTCGAGTGGGCGCAGCTGTGGGTGTGGGCGAAGGAACTGAGGAACGTATTCAAGCCTTGGTCAAAGCTGGCGTGGACGCTGTCGTGGTGGACACGGCCCATGGGCACAGTTATGGGGTCATGGAGCGAGTTCGTTGGATCAAGCAACACTACCCTGACTTGGAGGTGGTGGCCGGCAATATTGCGACAGCCAGTGCAGCTCGGGCTTTGGTCGATGTCGGCGTGGACGCTGTCAAAGTGGGAATAGGTCCAGGATCCATTTGCACCACCCGCATCGTGGCCGGTGTAGGGGTCCCCCAAATCACAGCCATTGACAATGTTGCAAGAGCGCTTGAGGGCACGGGCGTGCCCTTGATCGCCGATGGAGGTATTCGCTACAGCGGTGACATTGCCAAGGCCATAGCCGCGGGGGCCTCCAGTGTGATGATGGGGGGTATGTTTGCCGGGACTGAAGAGGCGCCTGGGGAAGTGATTTTGTACCAGGGCCGAAGCTATAAAACTTACCGAGGTATGGGCAGTATTGGTGCCATGCAGCAAGGCAGTGCTGATCGCTATTTTCAAGAGTCAAGCAGAACCAACCCCAACGCAGACAAGCTGGTACCCGAAGGTATCGAGGGGCGCGTGCCCTACAAGGGCTCGATGGTGAGCATTGTTTATCAAATGGCGGGTGGATTGCGAGCAAGCTTGGGATACTGCGGTTGTGCCAGTGTTCAAGAAATGCAGTCCAAGGCCGAGTTTGTCGAGATCACCACAGCCGGTATTCGTGAGAGCCACGTGCACGATGTCCAAATCACCAAAGAGGCGCCCAATTACCGCGCAGATTGATTGATCCCTTCTTCGACTGGGTGCTGCAGCGGCCAGCGTCAGCTACCCTCAGCCACCGCCTTGGCAAAAAGTTTCAATTCCATGATGAGGCACGAAAGTTGTGGATTGTGGTCTCGTTGATTCAACTGTTTTTTTTGATGGATTCATTTCTAAATGCAACACCAAACCCTATTGATTCTTGATTTTGGCTCCCAAGTGACCCAGCTCATTGCCAGGCGAATTCGCGAAGCCCATGTTTACTGCGAGGTTCACCCCTGTGATGTGAGCAATGAGTGGATTCAAGAGTTCTCACGCACCCATGAGCTCAAGGGCATCGTGCTCTCGGGTTCACACGCCAGTGTCTATGAGGCCGATTCAGACAAGGCTCCATCCCTTGTGTTTGAGTTGGGGATACCTGTTTTGGGGATTTGCTACGGCATGCAGACCATGGCCTTGCAAATGGGTGGTCGTGTCGACCGAGGAGATCAACGCGAGTTTGGTGCTGCTCAAATCAGAGCACATGGCCACAGTCCACTATTGAATGGTTTGGCCGATGTCACCACGCCTGAGGGCCACGGCTTGTTGGACGTCTGGATGAGCCATGGTGACAAAGTTGTTGAGATGCCCGTTGGTTTTCAATTGATGGCCAGCACCCCCAGTTGTCCGATCGCGGGCATGTTCGATGCCCAACGCGGATTTTACGGCGTACAGTTTCACCCCGAGGTTACGCATACTCACTTGGGTCAACAAATCCTTGAGCGTTTTGCCCTCGAGATCTGTCAAGTCAAACCAGACTGGATCATGCGTGACCATGTGGAGGAGGCCGTCAAACTCATTCGTGAGCAAGTCGGGGCTGAAGAGGTCATTTTGGGACTCTCCGGTGGTGTGGACTCTTCAGTGGCAGCGGCGTTGATTCACAAAGCCATTGGTGACCAGCTCACTTGTGTGTTCGTTGACCACGGCTTGTTGCGCTTGAATGAAGGCGACGCAGTGATGGAGATGTTTGTCGGTCGCTTGAACGCCAAGGTGGTGAGGGTGGACGCTAGCGCGCTCTTTTTGTCTGAACTCAAAGGCGTGAGCGACCCTGAACAAAAAAGAAAAATCATTGGTCGTGAGTTTGTCTCTGTGTTCAAGCAAGAAGCTGCGAAGCTAAAAACGGCTGGTGCCAAAGGGGCAAAATGGCTGGCGCAAGGCACGATTTATCCCGATGTGATTGAGAGCGGTGGCGCAAAAAGCAAAAAAGCGGTCACCATCAAAAGTCACCACAATGTCGGCGGCTTACCCGAGCAATTGGGCTTGAAACTTTTGGAGCCCTTGCGGGATCTCTTCAAAGATGAGGTGCGCGAGTTGGGGATTGAGTTGGGTTTACCTAGAGAGATGGTTTACCGTCATCCTTTCCCGGGTCCTGGTTTGGGGGTGAGGATTTTGGGTGAGGTGAAAAAGGAGTACGCCGATCTCCTGAGAAAAGCAGATGATATTTTTATCCATGAGTTGCGCGCTCACATTGATGAGCAAACCGGCAAGTCTTGGTACGATTTGACCAGTCAAGCATTTGCTGTTTTCTTGCCAGTCAAAAGTGTTGGTGTGATGGGGGACGGTCGGACTTATGAATACGTGGTGGCGCTGCGAGCAGTGCAAACAAGTGATTTCATGACGGCCGATTGGGCCGAGTTGCCCTATGCACTACTCAAAAAAGTATCTTCACGCATCATCAACGAAGTCAGGGGAATTAACCGCGTGACACTCGATGTGAGCTCAAAGCCGCCTGCAACCATTGAATGGGAATGACAGTAATTTTTATGTTTTTTTGAAGAATATACAAATGAAAAGGGAGAAGTAATATGAATAT
>CAISQQ010000130.1 GCA_903887655.1 uncultured Burkholderiales bacterium | reverse complement strand
CCGCCACCACAGCGCATGCCGCTTCCAATACCACTGTGACCGGTGTGAAAAATCGCCGGTAACTTGTGACTGTTGATCACCTCGTAAATGGGCCAGGCCATTTTGTTGTAGGGGTGAAAGCCTTGAACCGTTGGGTGGAACTTGAAGCCCTTGACCCCCTCCTCCTTGATGAGGCGCTCCGCTTCTCGAGCCCCCATTTTGCCCTTGTGGGGATCAATGCTGGCAAAAGCAATCATCATGTCACTGTTGTCCCGGGCCGCTTGGGCAATCTCCTCATTGGGAATGCGCGTTTTGCCGATTTGAGACTCGCTATCAACGGTGAACATCACCAGACCCATCTTGATACTGCGGTAGTGCGCAATGGTCTCTGCAATCGTTGGGCGACCACTGCTGCCAAAGTATTTGTCAGCCGCTCTTTCATACTCCTCGGCATAGTTGTCAAAGGGATTTCGACAACTCACCTCCGCGTGCGTGTGAATATCGATGGCCACTAAATTCTTATAGTCCATGAAAAACTCCTGATATCTAGGGTAAGCCCTTATTTTTTAGGCACTCATCAGCTACAAATCTTAGCATTTTAAATTTATTATACTTTATAACAAAACACAGCAACACACCTCACCATGATGAATATATCGAAGGATATCAGTTTCGAGTTACAAGGCGATATTGCTTTGATCAAACTCAATCGCGCGAGCAAGCGCAACGCACTCAATGATGATTTGGTGAGTTCTATTCGCTCGATATTTGAGAACTTGCCTGATCAGGCCAAGGTCGCCGTCATTCACGGCGAGGGCGAGCATTTTTGTGCTGGCTTGGACTTGAGTGAAATCAAAGAGCGCGACGCGCCCGAAGGGATGCTTCACTCACGCTCTTGGCACACCGCCCTGGAGAGAGTTCAATACGGGCCTGTGCCCGTGATTGCGGCGCTTCACGGCGCAGTGGTGGGCGGTGGTCTTGAGCTTGCCAGTGCTTGTCATATCCGTGTGGCCGATGAAACCGCTTTTTTTGCGCTGCCAGAAGGCACGCGTGGCATCTTTGTGGGCGGAGGCGGCTCGGTGCGCATTCCCAAACTCATTGGTGTAGCCCGAATGACGGACATGATGATGACGGGGCGGGTTTATCAAGCCGCAGATGCAGAACGGGTGGGCCTGTCCCAGTACGTGGTGCCAGCGGGGACAGCACTAGAGAAATCAATGGAGATCGCCCACCGCATCGCCTCCAACGCCCCCCTCACCAATTACGCCTTGATCCATGCCCTGCCCAGGATTGCAGAGCAAGCCTCCGACCACGGTTTCTTGACCGAAGCCTTGATGGTCTCCATCACCCAGTCGGCCCCTGAGGCCAAGAAACGAGTGCGAGACTTTTTGGCGGGCAAAGCCGCCAAGGTCAAAGCCTCTTGATCAACTCACCTGAATTTTCAAGTCGCCCATGAATTCTGTTCAATACCGAGCCATGAAGTTTGGCATCGACCGCGTCGAGGTGATCGAGCGCGATGGCGAGGGTGTCTATTTGCAAGCCCAACAAGCCTTGTCGCCTTACCCGAACACGATCACTGAGCGCTTTATCCACTGGTGCCAGCAGCGCCCTGAAAAAACCCTCTTCGCACAGCGTTGTGTATTGGACAATGGGGAATTGGGTGACTGGGTCAACGTGAGTTATGAAGAGGCCTTGGAGACCGCCCAGCAACTGGGCCAAGCACTCCTCAATCGAAATTTGAGTGCGGATCGACCCGTGCTCATTCTCTCGGAGAACAGCCTCGAGCACGCCTTGTTGGCCCTGGCATGTATCTATGTCGGGGTGCCATATTGCCCGGCCTCTCCCGCTTACTCCACGCTCAGCAAAAGCCACGACAAACTCCACCACATCGTCAAGACCATCACCCCAGGGCTGGTTTTTGCCCGGGATGGACAGGCCTATGAACAGGCCATCTTGAGTGCCATCCCCGCCGACACCGAGGTTGTGATCGCCAAGGGTCATCTCGCCAGGCCCTACACCCGCTTTGAAGAGATGCGGCAAACAAAAGCGAGCCACGCGGTTGGCGAGGCTTATGCCCAGACGGGACCCGAGACCATTGTTAAATTTTTGTTCACCTCTGGCTCCACCAAACTGCCCAAAGCCGTGATCAACACCCAGAAAATGTGGTGCGCCAACCAGCAGCAAATGGCGCAGTCCATGCCCGTGCTCGCTGAGGTGCCGCTGACCCTCGTTGACTGGCTGCCGTGGAACCACACCTTTGGTGGCAACCACAATGTGGGCATGATTTTGTACCACGGCGGCACACTCTACATTGACGACGGCAAGCCCACGCCTGCCCTCATACATGAGACCTTGAGAAACCTTCGCGAAATCTCTCCCACCGTTTACTTCAATGTCCCGTCGGGCTTTGAGTCGATTGCCAATCACATGAAGACCGACACCTTGCTCAGAAAAACCCTCTTGCAAGATGTCCAGATGTTTTTCTTTGCTGGCGCTTCATTGGCCCAACCGATTTGGGAAAGCCTCTTTGAAAGCGCAGAACTTGAGGTGGGCGAGCGCATCGTGATGGGCACGGGACTGGGGATGACCGAGTCCGGTCCCTTTGCCATTTTCATCACCAACCCCCATGTGAAGGAAGGCGATCTGGGCGTACCCACCGCCGGCATGACCCTCAAACTGGTGCCCAATGGCGACAAAACCGAAGTTCGCTACAAAGGCCCCAACATCACGCCAGGCTATTGGCGCTCACCCGACGAGACCCACGCCGCCTTCGATGAGGAGGGATTCTTTTGCACTGGCGATGCGGTCAAATGGATCGATCCGACCAATCCCCACCTTGGCTTGAAATTTGATGGCCGCACGGCCGAGGACTTCAAACTCTCCACCGGCACCTTTGTGAGCGTTGGTCCCTTGAAAGCCAAGATCATCAACCTGGGCGCGCCCTATGTGCAAGACGCCATCATCACGGGGCTCAACCAAAAGGATGTGGGCGCCATGATTTTCACCACCCCCAAAATCAAACAACTCGGCCAACACAGGGACAACGCAACGCTCAAAGAAATCCTCCAAGGCCCCGAAGTTCAAGCCTTTTTTCAGCAACTCATCAACCAACTCGTGGCCCAATCCACGGGCAGTGCCTCGCGCATTGCACGCATGATCTTGTTGGATCACCCACCCTCCATCGACCACGGCGAGATCACTGACAAAGGCTCTATCAACCAACGCGCCGTCTTAAAGCAGCGCGAGGATTTGGTTCGGGCTTTGCACACCGATGAGCTCCCACACATCTTCAAACCCCAAGGGTCTTAAGCCATGGACATCGATCAAAGCACAGCCATCGTCACTGGGGCCGCCTCTGGCCTCGGTGAAGCCACCGCCATCATGCTCGCACAAATGGGGGCCAAGGTGGCCCTTTGGGATCTCAATTTGCCCCTCGCACAAGCGGTCAGCGCGCGCATCAACCAGACCGTGGGTGGCTCACCATCCTTGGCCATTGAATGCGACATCACCCGAAGCGAAAGCGTTGAGCAAGCTTTGACGCAAACCCAACAGGCTTTGGGCAACCCTCGCATCCTCATGAACATTGCAGGCGTGGGCTCGGCCAAACGCGTGATCAGTAAAGACGGGGTGGCCGCTCCCCTAGAAGACTTTGCGCGGGTGATCCAAATCAATCTCATCGGGACTTACAACGTCACACGACTATTTGCGGCCGAATGCGCCAAACTCGCAGCGCTGGACGATCAAGAGCGCGGGGTGATTGTCATGACGGCCTCGGCCGCTGCCTTTGAGGGCCAAATTGGCCAACAAGCCTACAGT
>CAISQQ010000129.1 GCA_903887655.1 uncultured Burkholderiales bacterium | reverse complement strand
GCCCAATTCTCTGTGCAAGCCGTCTCCATTACCAATGAAGAAATAGGCGCCAGGGACTTGGTCGAGCATGAAGGAGAAATCCTCGGCACCCATGGTGGGCTCTTGGTTCACCAAGTTGTGTTCACCCATGGTGTCTTTGACCACTTTTTGAACAAAAGTACTCTCTTTGCTGTGATTGAAGGTGGGTGGGTAATTGCGTTTGAACTCAAAGGTGCACTGGCTCTCAAAGGAGGCGCACAAGTTCTCTGACAAGTGGCGCATGCGCCGCTCAATCATGTCGAGCACCTCTTTGGTGAAGGTGCGTACGGTGCCACGAAGTTCACAGCGATCAGGGATCACGTTGGTGGCCTCACCCGCGTGGATCATGGTGACGGAGATGACGCCAGCATCAATGGGTTTTTTATTGCGGGTGATGATGGTTTGAAAGGCTTGAACGAGTTGACAAGCGATGAGGACCGGGTCAATGCCGTTGTGCGGGAGAGCAGCGTGTGAGCCCTTGCCTTGGATGGTGATTTTGAATTCGTTGGAGGACGCCATCACAGGTCCTGGGCTCACCGCAAACTTGCCCACTTCAAGTCCAGGCCAGTTGTGCATACCGAATACCGCGTCCATGGGGAACTTCTCAAAGAGACCATCTTTGATCATCTCGCGAGCACCACCACCACCTTCTTCTGCCGGCTGAAAAATCAAGTACACGGTGCCATCGAAATCGCGGTGTTGGGACAAGTGTTGAGCGGCAGCCAAGAGCATGGCTGTATGACCATCATGTCCACAGGCGTGCATACGACCAGGGTTTTGGCTCGCATGGGGGAAGGTGTTGAATTCCTGCATGGGTAGCGCATCCATGTCAGCTCTAAGTCCAATGGAGCGCGTGCTTTGTCCCTTGTTTCCTTTGATGACGCCCACCAGTCCCGTGGTGCCAAACCCAGTGTGAATGGGGATGCCCCATTGGGTCAGAAGGTCGGCTACGGTTTGGGCCGTTCTTTCCTCTTTGAAGCACAACTCAGGGTGAGCGTGCAGGTCTCTTCTGATCGCTTTCAGTGCTGCCGATTGAGTGACGATGGAATCGAGTAACTTCATGGAAGGCTCCAAAGGGGGTCCCATTGCGTGTCTTGATCAAAAAAATGAAGATAGGGATTTGAAACCATTGTAAAGAATTTAAACACTCAAGGTGGCGCAAAGCCCTACATTGAACCTAGTGTTGAGAGGTGAAAGGGGGGAAAGTGCTGAAAGTGAGGGGGTCAACTGGATCAACTAGGCAAGCGAAGCATGGGGGGTCTGAGCTTCAAGCCGCATTGGAGGTAGTCGCTTGGGAATAGGATTCGATGAGCCGAGACAGGTGGGCCTTTGAGGGCTCCTCCAGGAATGGCAACAAGAGCCCGAGTACGTGCTGGGCGCCTCTGAAGAGCGCCTCTTGGGCGTTTTGGTCTTCCAAGGCATGTCTGGGATCACGCGCGTATTCAAAGCTCAACCACCAAGTAAGCATCACCACCATTTGTGTGGCGCACATCTCACGCGTGCGGGTTTGAACGTGCAACTGGCCTGCATGCCCCAGACCTTGAAGAAGGGCCTTGAATGCACTCGTTTTGAGCAAGAGCACGTCTTTGATGTCGTGTTCCATTCTGCGGTTTCGGCTGAGCAAGTCACCCAGGTCTCGGTAGAGAAAGCGATAGTCCCACACGAGCTCAAAAAGGGTGTGCATGAAAAACCAAGCTTCCTCCACGTCGCTCACATGGGGGGCGGCGGACAAAATGGGTTGGAGTTTTTGTAAGTACTCGACGAACAAAGCGTTGACGAGCTCATCTTTGGCGGGGAAGTGGTAGTAGAGGTTGCCTGGGCTGATCGAGAGCTCAGAGGAGATCAGGGTGGTCGAGACATTGGGCTCGCCAAAGCGGTTGAAGAGTTGGCGAGTGGTTTGGAGGATTCTCTCGGCGGTTCGCCGAGGGGCTTTTTTCGCCATGGGTGTCTCCGCACAAAAGGGTTGATGGACAAGGCTAGGTCAAAGGGACCCGTTGGGGTTCCTCTCACTCTAATCCAAATAACTGAAAAATAACAGTGGGTTTTGGAGGGTCTAGCTGAGCCTGCCGTTCAAGACCGATTGGACTGGAATCAGTGGGTTGAAACAGTTATTTGGAGCGGGTTGCTCGCGTGGGTCTTTTGGCTGGAGTGGCTGGTTTTGCCGCTGCAAGGTGCTTTTCAAGCTCGGCCACCCGGGCTTCCAAGGCCTGAAAAGCCTCGCTGGAAGGCGTACCCATTTTTTCCATGGCTTTTGCCACGCGGGTGTGGAAAAGCTCCTCCAAAGGTGCCCATTGAGTGGGCGTTTGGTGGTTGAGGGAGGAGGCCATGGCGGTGATTTTGTCTGTCGCCTCGCTCACCTTGGAGTGAAGTGCTTGCGTAGTCTTTTTTTGGAGGTTCAAGCCGTCATCCACCAACTTCTCAAAGACTTTCTTGCCCTCCTCCTGGTTTTTGGCGAAAGCGCCCAAGCCAGCCAGCCAAATTTGTTGGGCCGACTCTTTCAT
>CAISQQ010000128.1 GCA_903887655.1 uncultured Burkholderiales bacterium | reverse complement strand
CCCGTGAGTGACGCGAGTTGCTCCATGGTGGTGGACATTGGTGGGGGCACGACCGAAGTGGGCGTGATCTCCCTCGGGGGCATGGTCTACAAGGGCAGTGTGCGCGTGGGTGGCGATAAGTTTGACGAAGCCATCATCAACTACATCCGCCGCAACTACGGCATGCTCATTGGGGACCCCACCGCCGAGATGATCAAAAAGAGCATCGGCTCGGCCTTTCCGGGCTCAGAGGTCAAGGAGATGGAGGTCAAGGGCCGAAATCTCTCGGAAGGCGTGCCGCGCTCCTTCACCATCTCGTCCAATGAGATTTTGGAGGCCTTGACCGACCCCTTGAACAACATCGTGTCGGCGGTCAAAAATGCGCTCGAACAAACGCCCCCAGAGTTGGGTGCCGACATTGCCGAGCGCGGCCTCATGCTCACGGGCGGGGGCGCATTGCTCAGAGACTTGGACCGCTTGCTGGCCGAAGAGACGGGCCTACCGGTCTTGGTGGCCGAAGATCCACTCACCTGTGTGGTGAGGGGTTGTGGCATGGCCCTCGAGCGCATGGAGAGACTGGGCGCGATTTTCACCAGCGAGTAAGTTTTGCAAGACGGCATTTGCAAGGGTGTCCCAGTCGGTGCAGACTGGGCGGCCTTGAATGGTTCGACTTTTAACCCATAGCCCAAACTTTTGCCATGCCCCTGGGGACACTCGACCGAACACCACCGCCTTTTTTCAAGCAAGGGGCCACGCCGCTTCACAAACTGATTTTCTTCACCACCTTGTCGGTGTTGTTGATGTTTTGTGATGTGCGCTGGCAGCTCACGCTGCCCTTGCGATCGGTGTTGTCTTTGATCTTGACGCCCGCGCAGTGGCTCTCGCGCCAACCCCAGTTGCTGAGCGCTGGGGCGGTCGATTTTTTCGAAGACCGCGAGTTGGCCCAAAGCCGAGAGCAGCAAAACCGGGCGGCCTTGCTCGCCCAGTCCTTGCACGCTTCTCAAGTCGATCAGTTGCTGCTGGAGAACCGCCAATTGCGCGACTTGTTGGCGCTCAAGCAGCGCGTGAGCACCCCTTCCTTGGCCGCCCAAGTGATCTACGACGCGGCCGACCCGTTCACGCGCCGGGTGATCATGGACAAAGGCAGTGTGAGTGGCATCGAGCTGAGCTCGCCTGTCATGGACGAAGAAGGGATCGTGGGACAAGTCACCCGGGTCTACCCCTTGGTGAGCGAGGTCACCTTGATCATCGACAAGGACAACTCGATCCCCGTGCTCAACAACCGCACGGGAGCTCGGGGCGTGGCTTTTGGTGAATCCAGTGGGGCGCCTTTGCTCGAGTTGCGCTACATGGCGGCCAATGCCGACATCCAAGAAAACGACATCCTGAGCACAAGCGGTGTGGACGGGGTCTATCCGCCCGGTGTGCCGGTCGCGCGGGTGATCAAAATTGAGCGCACCGCCGACTCCATGTTCGCCCGCATTCTGTGTCAGCCGCTGGGGCGCGCACAAGGGGTTCGCCAAGTGCTGGTGCTCAAGCCCGTGGGCTTTGATGAGCCCAAGCGCCCAGAGCCCGATGCCGTCAAAGCCCCCCTCAAAGCCGGGGCCAAGCCATGATCATGCCCCGCGGGCAGCAGTTGCTACTGCCGGCCAATCCGTTTTTCATCGCCATGAGTTTGCTCTTGGCCTTGGTGCTCAATATGATTGAGAATGTGAGCATTTTGGGCAACGCGGCCTGGCGGCCTGACTTCTTGGCCTTGGTGCTGCTGTTTTGGGCCATCCACCAGCCGCAAAAAATCAGCATCGGCTGGGCCTTTGTCTTGGGGCTCGCTGCCGATGTGCACGAGGTCTCGCTCTTGGGTCAACACGCTTTGGCCTACACGGTGCTCGCTTTTTTTGCCACCCTGATTCACCGCCGACTGCTGTGGTTTTCGGTGCCGTCACAGGCCTTGCAAGTGCTCCCCTTGTTGATCGCCTCGCACGCCATCTCCATGGTGCTCAGGATGAGCCTGGGCACGAGCTGGGTGGGTTGGCCCATGCTGTTCGCGCCTTTTTTGGAGGCGATGCTTTGGCCACTCGTGAGTGTGATTTTGTTGGCGCCGCAGCGCCGCGCACCCGACCCCGATGAGAACCGGCCCCTATGAGTTTAGGGGGCAATATTGAGCTCGACCTCAGGCGCTTTCGCGCGCGTGTGTTGGCCGCTTCGGTGTTTGTTTTCTTTGCCTTTTCGCTCTTGGGACTGCGGCTCATTTATTTGCAAATTTGGCGCTACCAAGATTTGTTTGAACAAGCCGAGAACAACCGCAAAGTCATTGCCCCAGTGGTACCCACGCGCGGGGTCATCATGGACAGAAACGGCGTCATCGTGGCGAGCAACTACTCGGCCTACACCTTGGAGATCACGCCCTCCAAGACCAAGATCGCGCTCGATGAGTTGATCGACGAGTTGAGCAAAGTCGTGCCCATTTATGCGCGCGACAAGCGGCGATTTAAAAAACTCCTCGACGAGTCCAAAAGCTTTGAGTCGGTGCCCATACGCACGCGGCTCAGTGACGAGGAGGTCGCGCGCTTTGCCGCTCAGCGCTTTCGCTACCCTGGCGTTGAGATCAAAGCCCGCTTATTTCGCTCTTACCCGTTTGGTGCATTGGGTAGCCACTTGATTGGCTACATCGGGCGCATCAACGAGGCTGAAAAATCCAAACTCGAAGACGATGACGACCAAGACAACTACCGCGGCACCGACTACATCGGCAAGCTGGGGATTGAGCAAAGCTACGAGCGAGAGTTGCATGGCATCACTGGTTTTCATGAAATGGAGACCTCCGCTGGCGGCAGAGCCGTGCGGCGCTTGAGCTCGAGTCCGTCAACACCGGGCAACACGGTGGTGCTGTCGGTGGACATCAAGTTGCAAAAGTTGATTGAGGACTTGTATGGCGAGCGGCGTGGCGCCTTGGTGGCCATGGACCCCAAAACCGGTGAGCTCTTGGCGTTTGTGAGCAAACCCACCTTTGATCCCAACTTGTTTGTCGAGGGCATTGACAGCGAAAACTGGCAGGCTTTGAACGAGTCCATGGACAAGCCCTTGCTCAACCGCGCCCTCAGAGGCACCTACCCGCCGGGCTCGGTCTACAAGCCCTTCATGGCCTTGGCGGCTTTGCAATCGGGCAAACGCACCCCAGAGCAAACCATTTTTGATCCCGGTTTTTTCATGTTCGGCAATCACCGTTTTCGCGATGACAAAGAGGGTGGACACGGCACCGTGGACATGTACCGCTCCATTGTGGAGTCTTGTGACACCTACTACTACATGACCGCGCGCGACTTGGGGGTGGATACCATTTACGAGCAAATGAAACCCCTGGGGTTTGGACAATTGACCGGCATCGACGTCTTGGGGGAGTCCAAGGGCATTTTGCCCTCCACCGAGTGGAAGAAAAACACCTATAAGAAGCCCGAACAACAGCGCTGGTACTCGGGCGAGACGATCTCACTGGGCATAGGCCAAGGCTACAACAGCTTTACGGTGCTGCAGATCTTGCAAGCCATCTCCACCGTGCTCAACAACGGTCAAAAGATGCGGCTGCATCTGGTCAAGGAAATTGTCAACCCCGACACCCAGGTGCACAAGAGCGTGCAAGTGCCGCCCATGGGTGTGCTCGACTTAAAGCCTGAGAACGTGGCGGTGATTCGGCACGCCCTGGAGGGGGTGAATTTGGAGGGCACCTCGGCGGCGAGTTTTGTCGGGGCGGCGTACACGAGTGGCGGCAAAACCGGCACCGCCCAGGTCTACAGCGTGCGAGAAAACGAAAAGTACAACGCCTCCAAGGTCGATGAGCGCATGCGTGACCATGCGCTGTTCATGGCCTATGCCCCTGCCGACGACCCCAAGGTGGTGCTCGCCATGGTGGTGGAGAATGCTGGTTTTGGCGCGCAAAACGCGGCCCCCATCGCCCGGCGTGTGTTTGACTACGTCTTGCAAGGTGAGTACCCGTCCGAAGAAGACATCGCTGCCGTGCAGTTGGGCCAGGCCACGCGACCCCTGGGCAAACCCCGCGCGCTCGCCTCGGTCGCCTGGCCGGGCAGCAGTCCTGACAAAACCACCAAGTCCTCGGGCGCGTCGCCCGCCAGTGCTCCCTAAAGCACCCACCCCAACACCCCTTTAAAGATCCCTTCATGGAGCCCATTGAGGAGCCCATTAAGGAGCTTATTAAGGAGCCCAAAAAGGCCCCCTTCTAGCCGCCTCATGGAGATGGGCTCAGCCCAAGAGCCCAGGCGTTAAAAGGGCCTTGAGGCTTTGCGCGTAGGCGTCCCAAGCGGTTTTGACAATCAAGGCGCTCACCACCAGCAAAAACATCCAGCGCACAAATTGCGAGCCCAAGCGCATCGCCAGCGTCGTGCCCAACAAGCTGCCCATCACATTGCACAAGGCCATGGGGATGGCCAGGTGCCACCAAATTTGACCTTGAGCGATGAAAAGACTGAGTGCGGCGGCATTGCTCGCGCTGTTGAGCACCTTGGCGGTGGACGAGGCATGCAAAAAATCGTAGCCGAGGTAGCGCACCAATATAAAAATCAAAAAGCTGCCCGTGCCCGGTCCAAAAAATCCATCGTAAAACCCAATCGCCATGGCCACCCCCGAGAGCGCCCAGGTTTCACGCTGGCCTTCAAAGACGGGCGCATGGGCTTGGCCCAAGCGTTTGCTCCTCCAGGTGTAGACCAACAAGGCGAGCAAAACAAACGGCAAAGCGAGCCTGAGCCAGCTCGAGGGCAGCAGCCCCAAGCACCAAGCCCCGGCCAAGGAGCTCAGCCATGCGCAAGCAATGGCGGGGCTCAGTAGCGTCCAGTTGAGCGGCAAGCGACGGCTGAAGTTCCAAGCCGCCATCAAGGTGCCCCACAGCGAGACCGATTTGTTGTTGCCCAGCAGTGTGGCACTCGGTGCATTGGGGTAGGCACTGAACATGGCGGGCACCAAGATCAATCCCCCGCCCCCCACGATGGCATCGACAAAGCCCGCCAAGCCCGCACACACGAGCACAAAAAGAATATCCATGGGGGCCGATTGTGACAGCACTCAAAAGGGGTGCACGCTCGGGCGTGCCCAGCGGTGCTGGCGCCAAAGCGCTAGAGGCGACGCCAAGCCCCATGCGGACAAAAAAAAGCACTGCCCTGCGGTGTGCAGGTGCAGTGCGACGGCATGTTGCCATTGTTGTTCTGGCACTTGTGCGTCAAATGTCTCCTCGCCATGCGACTGGAATTAGGCTTTCATCTTATCGTCTTGAACCTTGTGTTCAGACTGGGGATTTCCCGCGTGGCTCAGTCTTGGGCGTCGGTGGCGATCCAACGCGCGACTTTTTCAGCGATGAGCAAGGTGGGTGCGTTGGTGTTGCCACTGGGGATGGTGGGCATGGCCGAGGCATCCACCACCCGCAGTCCCCCCACGAGGCCGCCGCGCCCGTTTTGCACCCGGCAGCGGCTGTCGAGCACCGCCCCGGCTTGTCCCAGGGCGCCCATGCGGGCGGTGCCCACCGGGTGAAAAATCGTCGTTCCAATGTCGCCCGCCAGTGCCGCGAGTTGCGCATCGCTTTGGTAGGCCACACCAGGCTTGACCTCGCGCGGCTTGAAAGGCTTTAAGGCCTCTTGCGCCATGATGCGCCGCGTCAAGCGCAGTGACTTCGCGGCAATCTCTTGGTCTTCGCTCGTGCTCAGGTAGTTGGGGGCAATGCGCGGCGCGTCTTGAAAATGGGGGCTCTTGAGTTCAACCACCCCCCGCGAGGTGGGGTTCAAATTGCACACGCTCGCGGTGATGGCGTTGAAGTCGTGCAAGGGCTCACCAAAGGCGTCCAAGCTCAAGGGCTGGACGTGGTATTCCAAATTGGGCCACGCTTGGGTGGCGTCACTTTTGGTGAAGACACCCAGTTGTGAGGGCGACATGCTCAAGGGGCCGCGTTGGGTGAGGGCGTACTCCAAGCCCATTTTGGCCTTGCCCCACCAAGAAGACGCCATCGTGTTCAAGGTGCGAGCGCCTTCGACTTGATAGACCGCGCGGATTTGCAAATGGTCTTGCAAGTTCTTCCCAACACCCGGCAGATCCACTTCCACCGCGATGCCGTGGTTTTGCAGCTGGGACGGCTCGCCTATGCCCGAGAGCAGCAAAATTTGGGGGCTGCCAATGCTGCCGGCGCTCAAAATCACCTCCCGGCTGGCGCGCACTTGCACCTTGCCTTGGCCATCAAAGACCTCGACGCCCGTGCAGCGTTGGGCGCCATCGGCCGCTGTGCTCAGCACCAAGCGGGTGACTTGAGCGTGCGTCCACATCTCAAAGTTCGACCTCGCATAGCAAGTCGGGCGCAAAAACGCCTTGGCCGTGTTCCAGCGCCAGCCCTTTTTTTGATTGACCTCGAAATAGCCCACGCCTTCGTTGTTGCCGAGGTTGAAGTCGCGGCTTTGGGGAATGCCGCTTTGGACACAAGCCTGGGCAAATGCATCCAAAATCGGCCAGTGCAGCCGCTGCTCTTCAACGCGCCACTCGTGTCCAGCGCCGCGGTGCGCGAGCAAGGCGTCGTAGGCCTCCTCCGGGCTCAACGCTTTGGCGCTCCCCGCCCCCGCTTGGCCACCGCTTGAGGTTTGAGCCGCGCCTTTGGCACCATGCCAGGGGCTCGCACCCAAGTGGTGGTCTTCATGGAACTTGAAGTGGCGCAGGCTCTCGTCCCACCCCCAGCTTGCATCTGCCGTGAGCTCGGCCCATTGGGCATAGTCGCGCGACTGCCCGCGCATGTAGATCATGCCATTGATGCTCGAGCACCCCCCCAAGACCTTGCCCCTGGGGTAGCGCAAGGACCGGCCGTTGAGCCCACTCTCGCGCTCGGTTTGGTAGAGCCAATCGGTGCGGGGGTTGCCAATGCAGTACAAATAACCCACTGGGATGTGGATCCAGTGGTAGTCGTCTTTGCCACCGGCTTCTATGAGCAAAACTTTATGGCGGGCATTGGCACTCAAGCGGTTGGCCAAGAGACAGCCCGCTGATCCCGCGCCCACAATGATGTAGTCAAACTCCAGATCGTTCATGCCGCCCTTGATCGATGTGGCTCAAGGCCGGTGAGCGCGTTCGCGGCTTCCCAGCCCCAAGCGGTGTCTTTCATTTGGAGGTGGGCATGACAAACTCAGCCCCCAGGGGCGTGCCTTGGGGCCAGCGCTGCATGATGCTTTTTTGTTTGGTGTAAAACCGCACACCCTCCTCACCATAGGCATGCATGTCGCCAAAGAGCGAGCGCTTCCAGCCGCCAAAGCCAATCCAGGCCATCGGCACAGGGATGGGCACGTTGATCCCAACCATGCCGACTTGGATGCGGCGAGAGAATTCCCGCGCCACATGGCCCTCGCGGGTAAAGCAGCTCACCCCATTGCCAAACTCATGGGCGTTGATGAGGGCAATGGCCGCTTCCAAATGGGGCACGTGCACGCACACCAAAACGGGACCAAAAATCTCTTCTTGGTAGATGCGCATCGAAGGCGTGACGTGGTCAAACAAGGTGCCCCCCAACCAAAACCCGTCTTGGCAGTGCTCGCCAGCGGTGCTGGGGTCAAACGTTCGGCCATCGACCAGGAGCTGCGCGCCTTCTTCTACACCGAGCGCGATGTAGCCACTGATGCGCTCTTTGGCCGCGCGGCTCACAATGGGGCCCATCTCCGCATCCAACTGTTCACCGTCCTTGATCTTCAAAGCTTGGGTGCGTTTGATGAGTTGGGGCATGATTTTTTCGCCCACATCGCCCACCAGCACGGCCACGCTGATGGCCATGCAACGCTCACCGGCTGAGCCATAGGCGCTGCCAATCAAGGCGTCGACAGCCTGATCGAGGTCGGCATCGGGCATCACCACCATGTGGTTTTTAGCGCCGCCCAGCGCTTGCACGCGTTTGCCCAATTGGGCGCCCATTTGATAAAGGTGGTGGGCAATCGGGGTGGAGCCCACAAAGCTCAAGGCGTGCACACCGGGGTGCTGCATGAGGGCCTCCACCACGTCTTTGTCGCCTTGGATGACATTGAAGACCCCATCGGGTAGGCCCGCCTCGCTCAGCAATCTCGCCATCAGCAAGGAGGGCGATGGGTCGAGCGGTGAAGGCTTCAAAATGAAGGCGTTGCCACAGGCCAAGGCCACGGGAAACATCCACATGGGCACCATCACGGGGAAGTTAAAAGGCGTGACCCCAGCCACCACGCCAAGCGGTTGGCGCAGTGACCAATTGTCAATGCCCGTTGAAACTTGGTCGGTGAAGTCCCCTTTGAGGAGTTGGGGGATGCCGCAGGCAAACTCAACGATGTCAATGCCGCGCGAGACCTCGCCTTGCGCGTCGGTGAAGACTTTGCCGTGCTCGGCCGTGATCATGTGGGCCAACTCGTCTTTGTGCGCGTTCAAGAGCTCCAAAAACCGAAACATCACCCGAGAACGGCGGATGGGGGGCATCTCGCCCCAGGCCACTTGGGCTTGTTGGGCCGCCAGCACGGCAGCGTTGACATCGGCCGCATCACCCAAGACCACCTCTTTGCTCACATGACCGCTGGCGGGGTGGTGGACGGCTTGTTTACGCGCACCGTGCGAGGCGACAGTGTGGCCCTGGATGAAGTGCTCAACCAAGGGCAAAGAGGGGGTGTGATCCGTCATCGGGAAGTCCTTTATCAATCAATCACAGTCAGCATGGCGGACTCCCCAGCCTCACGACCAAGACGCCCAAGAATTCGCAGGCTGGGTGCGCTCGGGCCCCAACGCACCTGAGCTTAAACCATCGGGGCGGTCAATGCCATAGAAAGAACCCCCAAGGCGGGGGCATCAGCGTGCGCCCGAGACGTCCAATATCGAGCCCGAGCAGTAGCTCGAGTGCTCGCTCAAGAACCAGACCACCGCTTGGGCCACTTCGTGGGCCAGGCCCACCCGGCCCATCGGCATTTGCCCACCCACGTCACGCACGCGGTTGGGCAGCCCCCCACTGGCATGAATCTCGGTGTCGATGATGCCTGGGCGCACGCAGTTCACGCGCACGCGCTCAGCGGCCACTTCTTTGGACAATCCGATGGTGAAGCTGTCGATGGCACCTTTGCTCGCGGCGTAGTCCACGTATTGGCCCGCACCCCCGAGGCGAGACGCGGCCGAGCCCACGTTCACAATGCTGCCGCCTTCACCGCCGTGGCGCGTGCTCATTCTGAGCACGCCCGCTTGGCTGCACATGAAGGCCGACACGACGTTGATGCGCATCATGCGCTCGACTCGCTCAAAGCTCATCTCGTCCACACGCTCAACGCGGTCGACAATGCCAGCGTTGTTGACCAAGCCGCGCAAGGGCCCAATGTTCGCCAACCAGCGGTCGAGGTCGGTAAACAGGCGAGCGATATCATGGGCCACACCGATGTCGGCTTGGAGGGCCACGGCTTCGCCGCCCTCGGACTTGATCTGCTCGACCAAAGCGTGGGCTTTGTCGGCTTCTCGGGCGTAGTTGACCGCCACGGCCCAACCGGCTTGGGCCGCCAAGCGGGCTGTGGCGGCGCCAATGCCGCGGCTTGAACCGGTGATCAAAACAACGGGGGTCATGGCCATCCTCCTTTTAGCGCGTGTTTGCTCCCTGGCAAGGTGTTGAGCTCAGTGCTCCAGGGATTGGACTGCCAGGGCTTGTCGATCCGCATGGTAGCTTGACCTCACCATGGGGCCCACCGCCGCGTGCTTGAAGCCCAGGGCATAGGCCTCGGCCTCAAAGCGGCGAAAGGTGTCGGGGTGAACATAGCGCGCAACGGGCAGGTGGTGCACGCTTGGCGCCAGGTATTGGCCCAAGGTGAGCATGTCAATGCCGTGCTCGCGCATGTCTTGGAGGGTTTGGGAGATTTCTTCATCGCGCTCGCCCAGGCCCACCATGAGGCCACTTTTGGTGGGGACGTTGGGGTGCTGGTCTTTGAACTTTTTGAGCAAATTCAAGCTAAAGGCGTAGTCGCTGCCCGGGCGCACTTGGGCGTAAAGCCGGGGCACCGTCTCCAAATTGTGATTCATCACGTCGGGTGGGGCGCTGTTGAGAATCGTCAAGGCGCGGTCATCGCGTCCGCGAAAATCCGGCACCAAGATCTCAATTTGGGTCTTTGGCGAGAGGGCTCGGATGTGTTCAATGCACTGCACAAAGTGCTGGCTGCCCCCATCTCGCAAGTCATCTCGGTCAACGCTGGTGATGACCACATAACTGAGCTTCAAGGCCGCCACGGTCTGGGCCAGGTGTTCGGGCTCCAAGGGGTCGAGCGGGTCAGGCCGGGCATGGCCAACATCGCAAAAGGGACAACGCCTGGTGCATTTGTCGCCCATGATCATGAAGGTGGCCGTGCCCGAGCCAAAACACTCGCCAATGTTGGGGCAAGAGGCCTCCTCGCACACGGTCACGAGATGATTGCTTCGCAAGATGTCTTTGATCTCTCGAAAGCGCGAGCTCGGTGAGGCCGCTTTGACGCGAATCCAGTCGGGTTTTTTCAAGACCTCACTGCTGGCTTGCACCTTGATGGGGATTTTGGAGAGCTTCGCTTGGGCTTTTTGTTTGACGCTGGGGTCGTAGGAAGCGGTCATGGCAATGGTGGGCGGGTGGGGGTTGGCGTGATGGGTGGAGTTGGGGCGTTGCGCAGGCCTGGGCCAGACACCGCTTGAACAAAGAAATCAAGGGGCCAAGTAAATACCAAGTTTGTCGGCCAAGGCTTGCCCCGCTTGCTCTGAATTTAACACGAGGCCAAGAGAGAGACAATCGGTGACTTGAAGTCCTGGGTAGCCGCAAGGGTGAATGGCCGAAAAAGGCGTCAAATCCATGGCCACATTCAGGGCCAGGCCATGGTAGGTGCAGTGGCGCGAGACTTTGACCCCCAAGGCGGCGATTTTGGCCAAGCCCGCAAAGTTCACGCTCGCTGGCGTGCCGTCGCGCTCAGTGCCGCGCGCTCCTTGGTGTGCATTGGGGTGGCGCTCTTGCAAGCTCGCCCAAGTGGCATGGGACTGCGGCTCTTGGGGGTTGACGTACACCCCCGGCGCCCCAGGCACGCGGTAGCCACTCACCCCCCAGTCGTTGAGGCACTTGATGACAGCCTCTTCGAGTCGGTGGACGTACTCTTTGACGAAGTAGCCTCGGCGTTGGAGGTCGAGCAAGGGGTAAGCGACCACTTGGCCCGGCCCGTGGTAGGTGATTTGACCGCCGCGATTGCTCTGTACCCAAGGAATGCCCTGCTCTTGGAGCCCATCCATCGGCTGGGCTGAAAGCCCCAAGGTGTAGACCGCGGGGTGCTCACAAATCCACAGCTCGTCGGGCGTTTCGGGTCCGCGCTCGAGCGTGAAGGTCTGCATGGCGCGCAGCACAAGTTCGTAGTCCAGTCGTCCCAAATGTTTGGTGATCATCATGGCGCCATGTCGGTTTCTTCTGGGGCAAGGCTGGGGGGTGGGCCTGGGCGAATGGGGGTGGCGCGGCTCAAAGCACCACTTTGACCATGGGGTGGGTGGACAAGGTTTGGTAAATCCCATCGAGCTGTTCGCGGCTGGTGGCGCGAATGGTCAAGGTGACACCCAGGTACTTGCCCGTGGCGCTTTCTCTGAGCTCAATGGTGCTGGCATCAAAGTGGGGATCAAAGGACTCGGCAATTTGTGTCAAGGTATGCACAAAATGATCCACTTTGGGGCCCATGACCTTGATGGGAAAGTCGCTGGGGTACTCAATCAGAGAATCTTTGGGGTCAATCATGGGTCTGGCTCAAGAAAGAAGGGTCCAGCACCGCAACAAGCGAGCTGGAAGGGCGACGATTTCATCGGCAAATCGGGGCAAACCCCGCCCATGCGAATCATTATGGCAGGTTGACGCTCAAAAATAAGAAATTGACCGGGGGTGGTCAGTCTTCTGGTTTTTCCTTTACAATCAATAGTTGCATGAAAATCAGGGGGTCTTGGGCCAAAGCCGGGTCTTGAACTTGGGGTTTACGCCAGGTTCGAGTGCGATCCAAGCGCCTAAATGGTGCGATGCTCTGCCAAGCCTGCCAAAGACCTTACTGAAAAAAGTTTGTACATGGACAACAAGAAAGCAGCTTACACGAGTGAGTGGGACACCGAGGAGCCTTTGCCGGCGGCTTGGAGCGCCGAACAAGTTCAGGCGCTTCGGGACAAAGACCCGGCCTTCTCGATTGCGACCGTGTTGTTTTTGCAGGCTTGCCTGGGACTGGCCTACACGGCTGTCACATGGCTCGTGTCCAATCGCTGGAATAATGCCTGGTCGGCGGGCTACGGGGTGTTGGTGGTGTTTCTGCCCTCCTTGTTGTTTGCCAAAGGTTTGTCGCGCTCCACCCAGTCCAAAGACCCTGGGGCCGCGATGAGAGGTTTTTTTGTGTGGGAGTTCGTGAAAATCATGATGATGATTGCCTTGTTGGCCTTGTCATCTCTGTTCACGGGTCTCAATTGGTTGCTGATGCTCCTGGGCATGGCCATCACGATGAAAGTTT
This sequence comes from uncultured Burkholderiales bacterium, assembly GCA_903887655.1. Taxonomy (GTDB): domain Bacteria; phylum Pseudomonadota; class Gammaproteobacteria; order Burkholderiales; family Burkholderiaceae_C; genus Limnohabitans. The sequence continues at coordinate 5,381 of CAISQQ010000128.1, read as the reverse complement.
ATTGGATTTGCATGTGGCGGTACAAATCGGCCAAGGCAATGAACCAGTTTGTGGATCAAAACGTTTTAAAACAGTGAACAAAAATGACTGCTGAAAATTCCACTGAACATGTCTTAACAGCGGGTGACTACATCAGTCACCACCTGACTCATTTGCAAAACAAAACCATGTCGGGGATTGTGGACTTCTCGGTCTACAACATGGATTCGGTGTTTTGGTCGATTGTGATTGGGATTGTGGGCTCTTTCTTTTTGTGGAGAGCGTCGCGAACGAGCACCGCTGGGGTTCCCGGGCGATTCCAAGCCGCCGTCGAAATTTTGGTTGAGCTCGTGGACTCCCAAGCCAAGGGCATTGTGCACAACGCCCAAAGCCGCAAATTCGTGGCCCCTTTGGCGCTCACGGTGTTTGTGTGGATTTTCTTGATGAACGCCATGGACTTGTTGCCCGTCGACTTCTTGCCACAGTTGTGGGCTTGGTATTACGAGAGCACTGGCCAAGAGGTTCACCATGCCTATTTGCGCGTGGTTCCAACGGCCGACCTCTCCACCGCACTCGGTCTGTCGAGCTCGGTGCTTTTGGTGTGTTTGTTCTACAACTTGAAGATCAAGGGTCTGGGCGGATGGCTCCATGAGCTCTTCACGGCCCCTTTTGGCAACCACCCAATTTTGTGGCCCATCAATTTCCTCATGCAAATGATTGAGTTTGCGGCCAAGACCGTCTCTCACGGCATGCGACTCTTTGGTAACATGTACGCTGGCGAGTTGTTTTTCATGCTCATCGCCTTGATGGGCTCCTATGCCGCCATGTCGCTGTCAGGAATTTTGTTGCCCATTGGGCACATCATCGCGGGCTCAATTTGGGCCATCTTTCACATTTTGATCGTCACCTTGCAGGCCTTCATTTTTATGATGCTCACCTTGGTGTACGTCGGTCAAGCGCATGATGCGCATTGATTCGCACGAACACGACTTTCAAACACTTTTTTTTCAACATCACAACTCTTAGGAGCATTTCATGGAACACGTTCTTGGCTACGTTGCATTGGCAGCAGGTTTGATCATCGGCTTGGGTGCCAACGGCGCATGTATCGGTATCGGTATCATGGGTAGCAAATACCTCGAGTCCGCCGCCCGTCAGCCTGAATTGATGAACGAGTTGCAAACCAAAATGTTCTTGTTGGTCGGCTTGATTGATGCCGCCTTCATGATCGGTTTGGGTATTGCAATGATGTTTGCATTCGCCAACCCATTCGTGTTGAAGTAAGCTTGTTTGGTTTTACAAACTCAATAGAAAGGCGTTGCCGTGAGCATTAATGCAACCCTCTTCATCCAAGCCATTGTCTTTGCGATTTTGGTGTGGTTCACGATGAAATTCGTGTGGCCACCCATTGTCGGGGCCTTGGATGAGCGTGCCCAAAAAATCTCCGACGGCCTAGAAGCCGCGGAAAAAGCCAAATTTGAGCTGCACACGGCGACTCGCCATGCGGAGCAAGAAATGGCCAAAACCAAAGACTTGGCTGCAGCGCACTTTGCCGAAGCCGAAAAGCGCGCGCACTCCATCATCGAAGAGGCCAAGTCTCAAGCGGTGGTTGAGGCGCAACGCATCATTGCTCAAGCCCGTGTCGAGGCCGAGCAGCAGGTGGTGCAAGCGCGTGAAGCCCTTCGCGTGCAAGTCGCTCATCTGGCCTTGAAAGGCGCAGAGCAAATCTTGCACAAAGAAGTCAACGCCTCTGTTCACGCTCAGCTGCTCGAGCAGCTCCAGGCGCAACTCTAAGACGCAAGCAAAAAGGGACCGACATGGCTGAAATGGCAACACTTGCTCGACCTTATGCGGAGGCTTTGTTCAAATCCTCACAGGCCAAGAATAGCTTAGAGGACACACAAGGTTGGCTCGATGAGATGGCACTGGTGGCCCAGGATGCGCAGCTGTTGGACCTGGCCAAAAACCCGGCCGTTTCGCGAGACGCTTTGATGCAAGTCATGACCCGCGTGGGCAAGCACACCTTGCCCCAAGAGGGGTTGAACTTCTTGCACGTGGTGATTGAGCACAAGCGCTTGGGTGCGATGGCGGAAATTGCCGAGCAGTTTCGCGCTCACAAAAACGCCTTGGCCGGTGCGTCTGACGCCACCATTGAGAGTGCTTATCCCATGGATGAAGTCACTCTCTCGCAATTGAAAAAGGTCTTGGAGAAGAAATTCTCCAGACAATTAAACCTCACCGTTGAGCTCTGCCCAGAGCTCATTGGCGGGGTCCGCGTTGTGGTGGGTGATGAGGTGTTTGATACCTCAGTCAAAGCCCGCTTAGAACACATGAAAGTCACGTTGATGGCTTGAGCCCCAGGGCCCAAGCGTTGACCTTTAACCACTCAAAAAAGGAAAGAGTCATGCAACTCAATCCCGCAGAAATTTCTGAACTGATCAAGAGCCAAATCGATGGCATGTCCACCCATGTGGACATTAAAAACCAAGGCACGGTCATCTCGGTGACCGATGGTATTTGCCGCATTCATGGCCTCTCAGACGTCATGCAAGGTGAGATGCTGGAGTTTCCCAACAACACCTTTGGCTTGGCGTTGAATCTCGAGCGCGACTCTGTCGGTGCGGTGATTTTGGGTGACTATGAGCACATCTCTGAGGGCGACACCGTCAAATGCACGGGCCGTATTTTGGAAGTTCCCGTCGGTCCTGAGTTGATTGGCCGTGTGGTCAACGCTTTGGGTCAACCCATCGACGGCAAAGGCCCCATCAACGCCAAAATGACCGATGTGATCGAGAAAGTCGCCCCAGGCGTGATCGCGCGCCAGTCGGTGAGCCAGCCCATGCAAACGGGTCTGAAGTCGATTGACTCGATGGTGCCCGTTGGGCGTGGCCAGCGTGAGTTGATCATTGGCGACCGCCAAACGGGTAAGACCGCCGTGGCGATTGATGCCATCATCAATCAAAAGGGTCAGCACATGACCTGTATTTATGTGGCGATTGGTCAAAAGGCCTCGTCCATTAAAAACGTGGTGCGCTCACTCGAAGCGGCCGGTGCCATGGACTACACGATTGTCGTCGCGGCCTCCGCCTCTGAGTCGGCGGCCATGCAGTACGTCTCGGCCTATTCGGGCTGCACCATGGGTGAGTATTTCCGCGACCGCGGTGAAGACGCGCTCATCATCTATGACGACCTCTCTAAGCAAGCCGTGGCCTATCGCCAAGTCTCCTTGTTGCTGCGCCGCCCACCAGGCCGTGAGGCCTATCCCGGAGACGTGTTTTATTTGCACAGCCGTTTGCTCGAGCGCGCCGCTCGCGTCAATGCCGACTATGTTGAGGCCTTCACCAAAGGTGCCGTCAAAGGCAAAACCGGTTCATTGACCGCGTTGCCCATCATTGAGACCCAAGCCGGTGACGTGTCCGCCTTCGTGCCCACCAACGTGATTTCGATCACGGATGGCCAGATCTTCTTGGAGACGAGCCTCTTCAACGCGGGTATCCGTCCCGCCATCAATGCGGGTATTTCGGTCTCGCGCGTCGGTGGTGCAGCCCAGACCAAATTGGTGAAAAACCTCTCCGGCGGTATCCGTACCGACTTGGCGCAGTACCGTGAATTGGCCGCTTTTGCGCAGTTCGCTTCTGACCTTGACGAGGCCACTCGCAAGCAGTTGGACCGCGGTGCACGCGTGACCGAGTTGCTCAAGCAAGCCCAGTACAGCCCCTTGTCCATCAGTTTGATGGGGGCCACACTCTTTGCCGTCAACAAAGGTTATTTGGACCACATCGAGGTCAAGCAAGTCCTTCACTTTGAAGCCGGTTTGCACCACCACTTGAAGTCCAATCATGCGGCACTTTTGGCCAAATTGGAAAGCGACAAAGCGATGGACAAAGAGGCCGAGGCCGAAATGACCGCTGCTTTGGAAGCGTTCAAGAAATCGTTTGGCTAACCCAAAGAGCTCACGCAAAGGAGCCTTGAATGGCAGTCGGCAAAGAAATACGAGGCAAGATCAAATCGGTGGAGAACACCAAAAAGATCACCAAGGCCATGGAAATGGTGGCCGCCTCCAAAATGAGAAAAGCGCAGGAACGCATGCGCGCAGCCAGGCCTTACAGCGCCAAGGTGCGTGACATCGCCTCCAATTTGGCGCAGGCGCACCCCGAGTATGTGCACCCCTTCATGAAATCCCACAACAACGCCAAGGGCGTGGGTTTCATCGTGGTGACCACCGACAAGGGACTGTGTGGCGGCATGAACACGAATGTGCTCAGAGCGCTCACGCACCGCTTGAAAGACATGGAGGGCCGTGGCGAGACAGCGCAAGCGGTGGCCATTGGTAACAAAGGGCTTGGGTTTTTGAACCGCATCAACGCGCGCGTTTTGGCCAGTGTGGTGCAGCTCGGTGACACGCCCCATTTGGAGCGCATGATTGGGCCAGTGAAGTTGATGCTCGACGCGTACGCGGCAGGCGAGTTGAAGGCGGTCTACCTGTGCTACACCCAATTCATCAACACCATGAAACAAGAGTCGGTGCTCGAGCAGCTCTTGCCCTTGTCCACGGGCAAGATGCAAGAAGAGTCCAAGGCCTCTGCCCATGCATGGGACTATTTGTACGAACCCGACCCACACGCCGTGATTGACGATTTGTTGGTTCGGTATGTGGAGGGCTTGGTCTACCAAGCCGTGGCCGAGAACATGGCCTCTGAGCAGTCTGCACGGATGGTGGCGATGAAAGCCGCGACCGACAATGCCGGCAGCGTCATTGGCGAGCTCAAGCTCATTTATAACAAGACCCGTCAAGCCGCAATCACCAAGGAACTCTCCGAGATTGTGGCCGGAGCGGCGGCGGTTTAAGCTCATACCGAGTTCAAACCAGACGGTCAGAATTTTTAGAATTTCAGTTTTATCTCTATTTGGAGCAAAAAAATGGCTCAGGCACAAGGAAAAATTGTTCAATGTATTGGCGCGGTGGTGGACGTGGAATTTCCACGCGATCAAATGCCCCACATCTATGATGCATTGAAATTGGCAGGTACCAATTTGACGCTCGAGGTGCAGCAGCAGCTCGGTGACGGCGTGGTGCGCACGATTGCGCTCGGTTCGTCCGACGGCTTGCGCCGTGGCTTGATGGTGGACAACACCGGCAAGGCGATCACGGTGCCCGTGGGCAAGGGCACGTTGGGCCGCATCATGGACGTGCTGGGTCACCCCATTGACGAGCGGGGTCCTGTTGACGCCACTCAAGAAGCCTCGATTCACAGAAAAGCCCCGGCCTATGACGAATTGAGCCCTTCTCAAGAGTTGCTCGAGACCGGCATCAAGGTGATTGACTTGGTCTGTCCCTTTGCCAAAGGCGGTAAAGTCGGACTCTTCGGTGGTGCGGGTGTGGGCAAGACCGTGAACATGAT
>CAISQQ010000127.1 GCA_903887655.1 uncultured Burkholderiales bacterium | reverse complement strand
TATGCATGCCTTCATGGCTTACCGCCATCAACTCAATGCGGTGCAGTATGCGGAGATTGCCGTGATGGAAATTCAAGGCATGGACGAGATCGAGGAGTAAAGCTGCGGTTTTTTAACTCTGCGCTGCGATGGGGGTCGCAGCGGAGTTGCAGGTGGGGGCGACGCCTGACGTCGTCCCCTTTTTGTCGTGGGTGCATGGTTTCCCGGCCTCTCGAGGACATGCTCCAAGCGTCAACAGGAGTGGTATTTATCATGAAAAACCACCTTTGTCGCGATTTTTCTAAGACAATGATTTCAAGACAGTATTTCCCTCAATGAGGTTGAGGTTTCATGAGCTCCAAAAACCCCCCCATCATCCGCAGCAACGCTCCTTTTAAGGTGGAGGTCTCCGCAGGTTCCTTGAATGCGGGGGGCAAGAAAAATGGCGTTTTGCCTGGCCAAGCCAGTGGTCAGCAGCGTGACATGGCGTTTGACTTCAACAACGAAGCCCCCAAAGACGAGTCGCACCTGGCCCCCCCTGAGACACCCAGCCCCGATCAGTTGGTGAGCGACTCCACTTCGGTCTCAACCAACAACACCTTGGTAGCGGATGCGGCGAATCCTGCGAATTTGATCCAGCTCGAGGAGTCTTTGCCCAGCTTGACGCCACCCGTGGGTTTTGTCTCGCCCGGTGCCCAGGGCCCCAATCACGTGCTGCTCGACGCCCCCTCGACTTTGGACAACACCTTGAAGATCGAGGTGCAGGCTTCATCGTCGAACACCCCCAAGCTTGCCAAAGATGAAGCAGGGTCGAAGAACGCCATTGAGATACCTGTTGAGCATTCGGTCCAGGCGGTGGTCAAACTCATCATGGAGCACCCCGATACCCCCGAGAAGGTCAAGATCCTCATCAAACAAAACCGCTCCAACCCGGTGCTCCTCGACGATCCCAAAGCCCAGGACAATGTGGCCAAGTTGGAGCACGATCGTCCCGAGGACAATCTCCAAGTCTTGATGCCCGATGCGCCTGATGAACCCAACCGGTTCTCGATTGATCAAGACACAGAGCGCTCTCCCACGTCCAAGTTCGACGACCCGCTCAGGGCTCCCCATCAAGCCCGTTTCACCCCCGACCTTCAGACAGAGCATCGCGAGGCTGTCGATGAGTCAGCGCCCGACCCTCATGTGCAAACTTTGCCCGAGGACTCGACTGGGGCTCAAAACCAGGCCTCGGTGTTGGCCCTGCACGCCCCACTGACCGAACAAGTCTTGGCGTCGGTTGCTCAGAGCGCTCAGGCCTTGAAGCCGCTGCAAGACGCCAGCCCCCTCTCAGCCGAGCCCGCAGAGCAAGCCCTATTGGCAACACCTGCGCCCAAGGCGGTGGTAGAGTCTCCAGGCGTGAGTGCCAAACGCGCGCAAATGTTGGAAATTCGCAATGCCCTCATGGAGGAAAAACAGCGCAAGTCTGAGGACTTCAGTGGGCGTGTGAATGCGATTCGTAAAAGCGTTGCCCACGTCAATCAACGCTTGGATGTGGTTGAGAAAACCCCCCGAGTGGTGGTCGAGTAAGTTCGCCAGCAAGACCCGATTGGAGGTGTCTCGCACACCGAGCGTTTAGCTGTGTGAGGGAGGGATTGGGTTCATGCCGTTGAAACCAGCCCCAGCCCCAGCCTCCAGGCTTCAATGCTGCGCTTCAAAATTGGTGCCAAATCCTTCTGGCACTTCAGGCCCCCAGAGATAAAAGGAGTCTGGGGGTGGATGGTTTTGGGCCGGCCAATTGAGGTCGTGCGGCACAAAATCAATGTCGTAAGAGTACTCCACATAGCTGCCCCAAGGGTCCCTTGTGTAGCGAAAGTAATTCGACCCGAGCACATGGCGGCCCACACCCCAGCCATAGGTGTGTCCTTTCTCGCTCATTTGTTTCATGCCCAGGCCGACTTGGTCAATCGAGTTCACCGCCCAGGAGCTGTGGTGAAAGCCATAATCCTCGGAGATCAAAAAGGCCAGCAAATGGTGATCACTGCCGTGGGGTGAGTGCATGAAGGCGATGGCCATGGGGTCCTCACCCGATGAGTCCGAGAGTTTGAGGCCCAAGACCCCATGGTAAAAATCCAAAGATTCACTGACACTCTTGGTGAAGACCAAAGTGTGAGACAGGTAGAGGGGGTGGACCTTCGGGGCGCGCGAGCTCGCTGGCGCGCGGCCTTGACCGCTGCACTCGGGCTCAAATACCCGAGGACTTTGCGCTGAAGGGGAGGACTTGGGGGCGACTTTGATTTGCACCGGAAAGCCGTCATTGGAGCGTATCCAAAGCCCGCCTGGGCTCTCGGGGTCAGGAGAAGGGATGCGTTCAATCCCCTTGGACGCCAGGTGCTGGACAAATGGCTCGAAGTCCTCGGCGTACACACCAAAGCTCAGCCACAAAAGGCGTTTTTTTTCGCCAAGGACGAGCCGCGCGTAGCGCTGCGGGTTGTTGTAGGCGTAAAGTGCAAGGCCTCCGTTGTGGTCTTTCACCTCGAGACCAAAGTCGGTGTAAAAAGCCCTCGCATCCTCCAAGTTGGGCACACTCAAGACATGTTCATCCAGTGAATGAACCGCCAAGATGCCTGCGCGCTTGGTCTGGGCCATGATGGAATTGCTCATTGTTTGTTTCTCCCCGTGCCAAAGTGAGTCAGTGTGGCCGATTCCTGCACTATAGCGCAGCCCAACGAGGGCGCCCAGTTGTGGTATTCACCAATGCCCGTGTGAGCGCTCTGCACCCGCATAGGGCGCCTTGGGTGTTGATTGGGAGGGAAGGTCAGGCCTGAGACTTGCTGTCAGCGTGCCTCTTCACATGTGCCTGGGGGTGTGCCGGGGTGTGGGCTTTTGCCTGGGCCTGGGCCGAGTCGACCTGGGCTCAGTCGGGCGAGGTTTCAGGACCTGGCGTCGACTTGACTGCCTTTTAAGACGATATGGCTTTTCATCGCCTTGGTGAGATCGGCCGCTTTGATGTCAAAGCTCCTCACCACCTCGCCGGTGGTGGTGTTGGTCATCTTCACTTGGATGGCAAGACCATCCTTGGAGACCGCGTAGCCCACGCTCACATCGGGTGGCGCAGCGAGATGAATGGCTTTGAGCTCTTGCACCAGTGGGGCGTGTTTCTGAGCGGTCTTGGGTTTGTCGCTGCTCTTGACCACGGCAGGGGTCGAAGTTTCTGCTTGCGTGAAAGTTTGAAACGGCAGGGGCGTGACACCAGTGCCTGCGCTCTCGTCATGCGAATGCCCCACGGGCGAGCCCAAACCTGCAGCTGCACCCGTGCCCAATTTGACGACGGGGTCAAGGGCTGTGGAGCTGCTGAGGGCTTGAACGCCATTGTTGGGCACGATTGTTTCTCCTATTGAGTGACTGCCATCTTGAGGGATGCATGGCTTGGGAATCGTCAATTCTAGGCCGGACTCAAGCGCAAAACCCGATTCGACACTGTTTTTACATCGATTACCAAAGGTTTACCAAATGATTATGAACATTACAACCACTTGAGGCTTGGGGTGGTATCGAGGCACTTAAGGGGCTGGACCACTCCAGCCAAGCTCGTCCAAGCTCGTCATTGCCCGCTCCATTTCACGACGAGGGAGAGCCCGGTCTGCCGTCCATGGAGAAGTTGATTTTTTTGAGAAGCCTCAATTGTTGAGTAGAATCGAATGTTTTGACACAATCATTAAATACTGAGGGTTACCAGAAACTCCATGGATTACACCAACATGTCTGCCTATTACGATGTCATCATGACATCGGGCTATTATGACTATCAGGGCATTGTGGACGGGTTGGTGAGCCACCCCAACGTCGGCACTGTATTGGAGATCGGTTGCGGCACCGGTCTCATCTTGGAGGAATTGGCCAAACGCAAACCCCAGGTGGCCCTCACCGGTGTGGACTTGACCCAGGCCATGCTCGACATTGCCAAGCCTCGCCTCGCGGGCTTTCCCCAGGTCCAACTCTCCCAAGAAAACGTGGTCGTGTTCGATTTGAAGCAGCAATTCGATTTGACTTTTTCCTATGGTGGTGTGTGGTACTTTGTGATCGATGGTGACCAAGAGCCCTTCTTGGTGAGCCACATCCCCGGCGACAAACACAACCAACAAGGCTTGGCGCAGTTGTCCTTGCATGTGAAGTCGGGCGGTCTGCTGCTGCTGGGCATCCAAGGCCCGCATCACGACTACGAGCGCGCCATCTCCAACGGCATGGTGTACTCGCAAAAGATTCACCCCGCTGCCAATGGTTTCATCAAAGATTATTTCCTCAGTGATGGCGACAAAACGGTGATGGCCCAAACGGTGCATTACCGCACTTATGATTTTGCGCAAAGCCAACAAATGCTCAGCGCCTATGGCTTTGATTACCAGCCCCAAGCGAGCAGCAGCAGCAAGTTTTTGACTTTTAAAAAGCGCTAAAGCCTGGGTGAGGAAGATGCCCATGTGTCCCCCTCTCACGCTTGGCTCTGCTCTCTGTTTGAGTCTTGGGCCCACGAACAACGTTTGGGGTCCTGTCTGGAGGTCCCTCAAGGCCAGGGCCTCTCGAGCGCAAAGTTCGCGCAGGGGCTTGCTGTTGGCCCCCACTCTTTAACCCTTGGTCCCTTCTTAGTCATGAATTCAACCGCGTTGAGCCCTCAAATTTTATTCATCGGTGTGGGCAACATGGGCAACCCCATGGCCGCCAATCTCATTCGCGCGGGCTACACCGTCTGGGTGCACGACTTGGATGAGAAAAAAGCCAAGAACTTGCTCGATCTAGGGGCCCATTGGGCGGCTCACCTGCCCGAAGTCGCCGCCCGCGTGGAGGTGGCGTTTTGCTCTTTACCCGGCCCGCCTGAGGTCAAAGCGGTGATGCTCGGTGAGACGGCCTTGGTCTCGCACATGAAACGCGGCGCTTGCATCATCGACACCTCCACGAGTTCACCCGATTTGGTCTTGGAGGTGTTCACGGCTGCCGCGCAGCGGGGGGTGCATTTTTTAGAGGCCCCAGTGACCAATGCGGTGGACTTTGCCGCTCTTGGGCGACTGTCGATTTTTGTGGGGGGTGAGGAGTCCATCTTTCAACAGCACAAGCCCCTATTTGACGTGATCGGTGAGAAGATCTTCTTTGTGGGCAAACCCGGCAACGGGGCCACCGTCAAGCTGCTCACCAATTTACTCTGGTTTGTCAGTGCAGCCACCATGGGCGAGGCGTTGATGCTGGGCGCCAAAGCGGGGGTGCCTTTGCACACCGTGTGGGAGGCCATCAAGTCCTCAGCGGGCAACTCCTGGGTGGCCGAGCACGATGTGCCCTCCATCTTTGCCGGTCACTACGACCCGAGTTTTTCCTTGGCGCTGTGTGTCAAGGACTTGACGCTGATCAACAAGATCGCGCACACCCAAGGCTATGACCTCAAGATGGGCGCCTTGGCCAAGACCTTGTTTCAAGAGGCCGCCGATCGGTTTGGCGCCCAAGCCGCTGAGCTGCATGTGGTCAAGCTCTTGGAGGAACGCGTGGGGCTTCTCTTGAGGCCACCGCTCGGTGAAGCGCTCGCCCCAACGCCCGCAACTTCGCCGGCACCTGTCTTGACCCGAGGCGACACCAGCGCCTTGGCGGTGAACCAACCCGTGTTGATGCGCGAAGCCCACCAGCACATGCCCCAAGGTGTCGCGGAGAACTACCGCTACTGGGGGGAGGACAAGACCGTTTTTGTCAAGAGCGCACAAGGCTGCGTCCTCACCGATGTGGACAACAAGCAGTATGTGGATTTTCGCTTGGGCTACGGCCCCATCATTTTGGGCTACCGCGATGCGCGTGTCGACCAAGCGGTGGTGGAACAAATCACCCAGCGGGGGACTTTGTCAGGGTTTGCCACACCGCTGGATGCGCGGGTCGTGCAGCAAGTCAAAGCCCTGTGCCCCCAAATTGACAAAATGCGCTTTGCCAACTCGGGCACCGAGGCGGTCATGGGGGCGGTGAGAACGGCCCGGGGCTACACCCGTCGCGACCGCGTGGCCATTGTGGAGGGCGGTTTTCATGGGCTCTACGACGAGATGATGTGGAAGTCCGATATCGAGAGTTGGACCCCAGGCTCTGGGGTTGAGCCCCGTGTGATCCCCTTTGGCGGGGGTATTCCAGCGCGTGCGCGAGACCATGTGGACATCATTGGGCTCAACGACTCAGAGGCCCTCGAGCGCTTGTTTGCCACTCGCCAAGACAGCCTGGCTTGTGTGGTGCTCGAGCCCATCATTGGCAACGCGGGCAGCATCGCCGCAACGCCGCAGTGGCTCTCCAGACTTCGAGAGCTGTGTGACCTCAACGGCAGCTTGCTCATCATCGATGAGGTGAAATCGGGTTTTCGGGTGGCCAAGGGTGGCGCCCAAGAGCTCTACGGCATCCATGCCGACCTCACCACCTATGCCAAAGCGATGGGAAACGGCTACCCCGTGGCCGCCTTTGGTGGACGCGCCGCGGTGATGGACGTGGTGGGCTCGCAGCCCGGTGCCGTGGTGCATGGAGGAACCTACACGGCCAACTTGGTGGCCTTGAGTGCCGCCCACGCCACCCTCGATATTCTCACCCACACGAACGCCTTGGCCACCGCCGCTCAGGCAGGCCAGGCCATTCAAGCCGTGCTCGCGCGGGTGTTCACCGCGGCCGGAATCGAACACCAGTTCGCCGGCCCGCACACCATGTTTGGGGTTCATTTCACCCCCACCGTGCCCACCACTTACCGCGACTGGAGAAAGACCAACAGTGAGCTCTACCGCCAGTTTGCCTGGGGTCTCATTGAGCGCGGCGTCATGCTCGAGCCCGATTCACGCGAGCCGTGGTTTTTGTGCGAGGCGCACCAAAGCGTGGACCTCGGTTGGCTCGAAGACGTGGCCCACGCCGCCATGAAGGCCGCCTTGGATCAATCTCTCAAGGCTTGAGCGTTGCAAACGCTTGGGGTGTACCTAGATGCAAACTCGCTCTAGCCTCCAAGGAGTCGGTGTTTGAGCCGACCCACGGCATAAAAAGCCTGGCCCATCCATTCTCTAAAGACGAGTTGGCTGTGCGCGAGGGCCTCAGCGTCGGGGAGCCAATCCATCAGGGTGGGTTCTTGCAGCCTGACTTTGAAGTCGACGGGATAAGCATCCACCTCAAACCCCGCGTTTTCAAACAAAGCACGCGCGCGTGGCATGTGAAAGGCCGAGGTGACGAGTGTTACTCGAATCTTGTCGTTGGGGGCCTTGGCGTGGGTGTGCTCAAGGATCAAGGCCTTGACGGCGCGAGACTCTTCTTCCGTGGTCGAGACACCGGTGGTCACCCAAATGAGGTCTTGGGGCACGCCCAAAGCCGTGGCCTTTTGCTTGAGGTATTGACCCTCGACGGGGGTGTCTGGCCACCAGGGAATCGCGCCACCGGTGAAAATCAAATGCGCGGGGTGCTGGGCTTGAGAGGCGTTGATGGCCTGAAAGAGCTCAACCCCGGCAAAGAGCCGATCGGGGTCTGACCACTCGGTGACCGCACCTCGCTCGCCTTGCACCGAGTGGATCATGCCGCTCAGAACCACCACATAGTTGCTGCCCGCCATGGCCTGGGGGTTCACACGCACGGCACCCTCTTCCAAACTTCTGAGCAACGTGTCAGCGCATTTGGGTGTGGACAAAGCCCACAAGAGCACGAGCGCGATGAGCACAGGGGGGCGTTTTTTTTGAACCAAACCCCAAATCAAAAAATACCCCACCACGCTGATGGGTAAAAACAGCAAAGGCAAAATCTTGTGCAAGTACAGCATGGTTGGCGTCCCGTTGGGGTAGGAATGGGGGAGGGTGGCTCTTCAGTAGGGCTACTGTAACCGAAGGCGCTTGGGCCCTGCGGGACAGTTCAGCGCCATCAAAATTCGTGCCTCTTTGGGGGAAATTGAGTTGGGGCGTGAACGCTCAAGGGGGCATGAAGGAGGCCAAGACACATCGCTCAGGCCTTAGAAATAAGACATCAGGCGTTGGGCTTGCAATTCTGGTTCGGTGTGCGCCACGATGGCTCTCACCACCGCAATGGAGCCCACCCCACAAGCTTGCACCGCTTTGAATTGGCTCTCGTCAATGCCGCCGATCCCCACCAAGGAGAAGGATTTCATGAGGCTGGCGTAAGCCCTCAAACGCCCCAGGCCTTGGGGCTTGGTTTTCATTTGCTTTAAGGTGGTGGGGAACACCGCGCCCAAAGCCAGATAGCCCGGTGCGTGCTGGGCCGCTTTGAGCATTTCGACATACCCGTGCGTGCTCAGTCCGAGCACACACTTGCTTTGGCGGATTTTCTCCATCGGTGCGAGCCCAAAGTCCTCTTGCCCCAGGTGCAGGCCGTAGGCGCCTTCACCCATGGCCTGCTCCCAATGGTCGTTGATAAAGAGTCGGGTCTGGGAGGACTGCACGGCTCGCACAGCCGCGCGCACCTCGCGCACAATGGCCTTGGGGTCCTCGCTTTTGAAGCGCAACTGCACGGTGGGCACACCCACGTCCACCATTCTTTGCACCCATTGCGCATCGGGCAGCACGGGATACAGGCCCAGTGCCGGCAAGGCATGATTGGGGGTGGGCGCCAGGGCGGTGCTGAAGTCCTCCCACGCCTGTGGCCACGACGCGGCCAGCAAGCGCCCCCGTCTCGAGCTCGACCTGATCCAAGCCGCTGCGATCAATTGGGCTTCATCGTCTTCAAAAAAGAGCGCCAAAGCGGCCAAGCGGCAACTCTCGAGCATTTGCCCCCAAAACGAAGCAGGCTCTTGGTGGGCGTGGTGCAGCAACTCACTGGGCAAGGCCTGTGCGGGTGAGAGACTTGCAAAATGGTGTTCGAAATCGGCTTGCCAATGCTCGAGGATGGTCTGGTCGTGCTTGGAAAGCAGCGCCAACCTCGCCTGATGGGTGGGCTCGGGGTCGAGCGAAGGGGTTGAAACGGCGCAGAGGGCCGAGAGGGCCGAGTGGGCGGAGTGGGCGGAGTCGGCCGACAAAGCCGACACAGCTGGCAAGGGCGAAAAAGCGTGGGCTAATGGATTCAATCCATTGGGGCCCCAGCCAAAGGGCAACAAGTGCTGGTGCAGTTGCGCCAACACCCGAGCGTGGGCCGCCACTGGTGGGCTGACTGGCCGGTGGTGGGGCTGGTGAGGCTGTTGAGGCTGATGGGGGGTCGAGGGGAGGGACATGAAGGTTTTGGGGTCAAGGGGCTTGGTGCCAAAAGGGCGTGCCCAACACCGGTGTGCTCGCTTGCGCTGCGGTTTGTGGCTTCATCGCGCCACTCAAGTGCGCGGCTCGCCCAGCCTCTACGCTCCAGGCAAACGCCTGCGCCATGTGCAGCGGGTCTTGCGAGAGTGCCACCGCGGTGTTGAGCAGCACCGCATCAAAGCCCCATTCCATGACTTGGCAAGCGTGGGAGGGCAGCCCCAGTCCCGCGTCCACAATCAAGGGCACTGGCAGTCGGTCTCGAAGCACTTTGAGGGCGTGGGGGTTGATGGGACCGAGCCCTGTGCCGATGGGGGCCGCCCAGGGCATCACCGCTTGGCAGCCCACATCGATCAACTTTTGACACAAGACCAAATCCTCGGTGCAGTAGGGCAGCACTTTGAAGCCGAGTTTGATGAGCGCCTCGGCCGCTTGGGGCAGATTCACCGTGTCGGGCTGCAAGGTGTAGTCATCTCCAATGAGCTCGAGCTTGATCCAATCGGTCTCAAACACCTCGCGTGCCATTTGTGCGGTCGTGATCACCTCTTGCACGCGGTGGCAGCCCGCTGTGTTGGGCAAGAGTGGCGTCTTGAGCTCTCGCAAGAGCTCCCAAAACCCATTGGCGGCGAGTTGCTTGGCGTCGAGCTGGGGCATTTGACGGCGAAGCGACACGGTGAGAAAGGCGGGATCTGTGGCGCGAACGCAGGCCATGAGGACCGCAGGCGAGGGGTAGCGCGAAGTCCCCAGCATCAAGCGAGACGTGAAGGTCTCGCCATAGAGGACCCAAGGGTCTGGGCGTTTCAAGGCCAAGTCAGCGGGCTGGGATGGGTGGCTGGGGTGGCTTGGATGCGTGGGCAAAGGGGTGGCGTTCATCTCGAATGGGGCGACATGGGGGAGTTGGCTTGGATCGGCTGGAGGTCAATCATAAGCCCAAAGCCAAAACCCCAAAAAACCAAAACCCACCCCTGGCCCAGCGCTTGGAGCGGTTTTAGCCGCCCGTGATGGGCGCAATGAGCTCGATTTCATCGTGATCGTGCAAACGCGTGCGGTCGTACTCGGTTTTGGCGACAAACTCCAAATTGACCGCAGCAGCAAAGGGGGGGCTGATGCCAAAGCGTTCAATGGCCATACTCAGCACCGCGTTGTCTGGCAGCTCAAAGGGCAGTTGATTGATCAAGACGTGCATGGGGAAAAAATCTCAGGGTGTCGTGAAAAGTCCCGCTTTCAAGCCGGCATTCGCATCTCCAGGCCCACTTGAAGCGCCAAGCTTTGCTGCTCGGTTTGTATCCATTCTAGAGCGCAATCGACCATCAAGGGTGTGATCAGGAAGCCGTGCCGGTACAGGCCATTGATGCGCATGAGTCCGGTCTCGAGCACCTCGATGGTGGGCAAGTTGTCGGGCAAGGTCGGGCGCAGTTGGGTGTTCATCTCGAGCACCCGTCCTTCCGCAAAACCTGGGTGCACGCTGTAGGCCGCCGACAACAACTCCAAGGTCGAGCGCACACTGCTCGGTGAGCGATCTTCACTCTCAATTTCGGTGGCCCCAATCACAAAGACGCCGTTTTCCTTGGGCGCAATGTAGATGGGATAGCGCGGATGGATGAGTCGAGTGGGGCGGCTGAGCGTCACCTCAGGCGCGTGCAGTCGAACGACCTCACCGCGCACACCCCGGAGTCTGGGCCAGTGGGTCTTGGCCCCCAAGCCTCGGCAATCAATGACCCAGGTGGGGACACCCGCTTGGAAGTGAGCGGCCTTGAAGTCACCCGATTGAACCGTGGCGAACATCTCGACGGGGTCGATGGGGGCGTGCCAATGCAGTTGCACGCACCCCAGGGCTTGTAGCCGCTCGAGGGCCACGCACAAGGCAGCGAGCAGCTCGCGGTTGTCGAGCTGGCCTTCTCCGGGCAGGTAGAGCCCTCGCTCAAAGCGCTGCGCAAGGCTGGGCTCCAAGTGGGTGAGCTCTTGGGCGTTGAGGTGCTCTGGGGTGGACAAACTCGGCAGCAAGGCGTGATTGCGCGCCAACAAGCGAGCAAAGCGCTCGGCCTCACCGGCATCGGCGGGATGCCAAAGGATCAAGGTGCCTTGGCGCTGAAAAAACACCCTTCCAGGCAAGTCTTGGAGCAACTGCGGCCACTTCTCCAGGCTGTACTGGCCCATGCGCACGACATTGAGCTCGGTGATGGCCGACTCGGCCAAGGGGGCCAACATGGCCGCCGCGACTGGGGCCGCCGCATTGGGGATATCGGCGCCATTGGCTTCAAAAAGACTCACCCGGTGTCCATCGCTTGCGAGTCGCCAAGCCAAGGTCCGGCCCAAAAGGCCCGCGCCAATCACCAAGCAGTTGCTTTTATTCAGGGTTGTGGGGGGCATGGTGCAAAGGGCTCAAACGCCAGGTTGGGGCTGTGGGGACGGTTGGAACGGCTCTGAAGGGGGCTCAAAGAGAACAATGGAGGAGGGGCGTCGTTGCAGGGTCCGTGCCTGAGCTTGGGTGCCCCAAGGGTGAGCGCTGGGGGCAAGGCCTTCAATCTCGCCGGGACTCGCTTGGCAAGACGCATGCTGCATCTCGCTTGCTTTTTGCCGCTTTCATATTGCCAATTACCTCTTGATGCTGACCGCTGGGGCCGATTGAAGGGGCTTTTTCATGGCAGGTTAAAGCACTAAAATCGCGACAGTTTGTCGGTCTTCCACCGACCTCTTCATTCATTATAAAAGGGAAAGTCCTTTGCAACCCACTGACTCACCATCGTCTTCGCCCCATTACCCTCGGGTGCTGAGCATCGCGGGCTCCGACAGTGGGGGCGGCGCTGGCATCCAAGCCGATCTCAAAACCTTCAGCGCCTTGGGCTGCTACGGCATGACGGCCATCACCGCCTTGACCGCGCAAAACACCCAAGGCGTGCAGGGGATTTTTGCGGTGAGCGCTGAGTTTTTAAAGCAGCAAATTCAATCGGTGGCCGAGGATATTGGGGTCGATGCGGTGAAGATTGGCATGCTTCACACCCCTCAGATCGTGGAGGTGGTGTGTTGGGCCATCAAGCACTTTGGCTGGCAGCGCGTGGTGCTCGACCCCGTGATGGTGGCCACTTCCGGGGACCGCTTGATCAACGAGGAGACGGTGCAAGTGTTGGTCAAGGAGCTGTTTCCCTTGGTGAGCGTCATCACGCCCAATTTGGACGAGGCCGAGGTGTTGTTGGGTCGCAAGATTGTGGGCGTGGAGGACTTGGACGCGAGCGCAGCTGAGCTGTTGGCGCTCGGTGCTCCCAGCGCTTTGCTCAAAGGCGGTCATTTGCCAGGCTCAACGGTGGTCGATGTGCTGGCCACGCGCCTGGATCGCCAAGACCCAAAAGCGAGCGAATTCTTGCGGGGCGTCTCATCCACCCCGGCCCACTAGGGCATCCAGTTTCAACGCCTGCAGTCGAGCCGAATACCCAGCCACAATGTGCATGGCACGGGCTGCACCTTGTCCTCGGCCATTGCCGCGCACCTCGCTCGCGGCGAGAGCCTTTCATCGTCCGTCAGCTCGGCCAGGGCTTATATTGTGCAAGCGATCGAGGCGGGCCGAGGGGTGAAGATGGGCCAGCCTGGCGGCCATGGACCTTTGAATCATGGTTTTTCACCCCAAGCCATGCGCTTGATTTAAAAAACCTCGATCAAAGCACCATCTCAGTGAAAGGGTCACCGCCCTTGCGGTTTAATGTTGAATTGGGTGGGGCGAGGAGGCTTGGGGCCTGCTCAACCCCTCACACCCTTTAGGTGCAGTCTTTGATACCTACCTTTGAAACTCAAAAACTTTGTCGGCCTGCGTTGTCTTGGGCCTTGGCGAGCATTGCGGTGTGCGCCCTAGCTCCAGAAGTGCAAGCGGCGCCAGCAACCCCTTCGGGACCAGCGTCCTTTTTAAATTCCGCGCTGGCACCCAGTGCAGGAACGTTGAACCAGCAAATTGAACATGAGCGTGAGCGTGAACTCAACCGATCTCAGGCGCAACCCCCTCTTGACGAGGAAACGACCAAAGGCAGCGTCCCCAGTGCTGGCCCGAGCCTCACGGTCAAAGCCTTTCGTTTTGAGGGCAATCACCTGTATTCGAGCTCGCAACTGTCTGCGGTGATCCAGTCGTATGTGGACCGCTCGGTGCAGTTCAGCGACTTGCAAGAAGCCAGCGCCCAGATTGCCCAGTTTTATCGCCGATTGGGTTGGGTCGTGAAGACTCAACTGCCGCCTCAAGACATCGCCAACGGTGTGGTCACGATTGAAGTCATCGAGGCCAAGTTCGGCCGCGTCAAACTCGATGGCCCACTGTCGCAACGCGTCAAGAGCGAGAAAATCCTCGCCATGATCGCAGCGGCTCAAACATCGGGGGCGCCCCTGAACTCCAACGCCATCGACCGTGCACTCGCCTTGGTGGGGGATTTGGCGGGCGTGAGCGTTCAGGGCAATTGGGCCGTTGGAGAGAAAGAAGGCGAAACCGACTTGATCATCGCATTGAGCGACAAGGACTGGCTCACGGCAGATGCGCAAACGGACAACACCGGGTCGCGCTCGACGGGAGCCAACCGCTTGAGCGCCAATGTGTTTCTCAACTCGCCCATGGGCTGGGGCGATCTGTTGGGCTTGAACCTGCTGGCGACCGCGGGCAGTGGCTATGTGCGCGGCTCAGAGACCGTCCCCCTCGGCCACAACGGCCTCAAGCTCGGGCTCAACGCCTCAAGTCTGTCTTATCACTTGGTCTCGCAGGACTTCAGTGCACTCAACGCGAGCGGTGTGGCCACCAGTTTCGGCCTGGAGTTGAGCTACCCCCTCATCAAATCCCGACCCTCCAGCGTGACTGTGGCCTTGTCGGCGGACCACAAACACTACCTCAACGACGCCCAAGGAGCGGTGGCCTCCGACTACCTCAACACGCCAGTGGCCATCACCTTCAGTGGTTTACAAAGTGACGCATTCGCAGGCGGGGGCAACTCCTACGCCAGTCTGAGTTGGTCGGCTGGGCGCATCAATTACGACCGCTCTCCGCTCCAATTCCAAGCAAGCGATGCCATCACCACCCAAGCCGCGGGGCGCTACAGCAAGACGAGGTACGCGCTCTCCAGAGAGCAAAGTTTGTTCTCAGGCCTGTCTCTGTATGGCGCTGTGTCGGGGCAGCTGGCCAAGAAGAACTTGGACTCATCGGAGAAGTTTTACCTCGGTGGCATCAATGGGGTGAGGGCCTACCCCAGCAATGAGGCGGGGGGGAGCAACGCTCAGGTGCTCAATCTTGAACTGCGCAGCCTCTGGCGTGAACGCGTGAGCGTGAGTGCGTTTGTCGATTACGGCCGGGTCATGATCAATTCGGACCCTCAATTTGCGGGCGCACCCGCCCTCAACCAGTATGCACTCAAAGGCGCGGGGGTGACGCTGGGCTTTCTAGCTCCCTCTGGCGCGAGTCTCAAGGCCACCATTGCCCAAAGAATCGGCAACAACCCCAACCCGAGCTCCAGCGGCAATGATCAAGACGGCTCGCTGGTGAAGACCCGCATCTGGCTTCATGCCAACGTGCCGTTTTAGGGCTCTCCTGGAACGAGCACCTAGGATCAGCTCGAGCCGGGTTTTTGAGTGCGCGGCTTCATCGACTGCGCTCTTAGAAGCTCAGATGGACAAGGACCCGCGCAAGAAGCCCAAGCCCGTGGCTTAAATGGCCGGGGATCGGCTTTGGGGCGGGGGTAGGCCCGGGTGGACTACAAAACTGTTGTTTAAAGTATTCATTGTGTGGGTAAAGTCCGCTCAATTGACCCGTTTTCGCGATGGGTGCACTGCTTTAATACTAGAATTAACCCTAATGTCACAAAGATGCAAGGGGAAAAAGTAAGGGTTTTCTCGGGCTCTCGAAAACCCGCATCACTTCCCCCCACTTTGAGCGACACCCATTTTTTTCTCATTTCAACCTCCAGGAGACTTTCCCATGATTTTCAAAAAACTCGTTCTTGCCTCAGCCGTTTTGAGTGCTTTTTGTGCCCACGCTGAAGAGCCCGCTGCCGATCCATTGGTCTTCAACGCCGGTGTGGTGAGTGAGTACCGCTACCGTGGTATTTCCCAGTCCGCCGTCAAGCCCGCACTCCAAGGCGGTGCAGACTACACAGCGGCCAACGGTTTGTATGTCGGCACCTGGTTGTCGGCCATCAATTGGATCCACGACGCTGACCCCAAGGGTCAAGCCAAAGGTCCCGTCGAGATGGACATCTACGGTGGATACCGTGGCGCTTTGACCGAAGCCGTGTCCTATGACATCGGTGGCTTGGGTTACTACTATGTGGGCAACACCTTGAGCACCGTGCCTGGTGCAGTCAACGCCAACACCTTTGAAGTTTATTTGGCCCTCACCGCCATGAACTTCACGGCCAAGGTATCTGACAGCACCACCAACCTATTCGGCACCGTCAACAGCAAGGGCAGCACCTACTTGGATTTGAGCTACACCGCTGACTTGGGCAACGGCTTGAGCATTGTGCCCCATTACGGCAACCAAGTTGTGGCTCACAACTCACCCGTGAGCTACAGCGATTTCTCGTTGGCGTTGAACAAAGACGTCGGTGACGGCATTGCCCTCAGTGCGACAGTCGTGGGCACCAACTTCAAGTCCAAAAATGGCATGGCCTACACCTTGCCCCAAACCGGTGGCAAAGACTTGGGTTCAACCACCTTGGTGTTGGGCGTTAAAAAGAACTTCTAATCGCGCGAAGTTCACGCCAAGGGTCTTCTCGGGGCTGAGCGTTCAACGCGGGTCAGCCCAAACCCCACTCCCCGTCAGATCCAGCGTGATCGACGGGGATTTTTTTTGGGGTTTTGCGAATCGATCGGTCTTGGGATGGGCAGGGGTGGATTGCCCATGCATCAAGCTCGAGTATCAGTCTGGGCGTTTGGGCGCCAGGCCCAGTCGTTCATGAAGCCTGGGTGAGGCGGTGGTGTATTCAAAAGGAATTTTGTCGGTTTGAAACACCCGTTTGGCGATGCCATAAGCCGCCAGGGTCGCTTCATGAAAACCACTCAAGATCAGTTTTTTCTTGCCGGGATAGGTGTTGATGTCGCCCACGGCAAAGACCCCTTCGCAGTCGGTGCTGAAGTCCTCGGTGTTGACCGTCACTTGTTTTTTCTTCATGGCCAGACCCCACTCACTCACAGGGCCGAGTTGGGGCGAGAGTCCCAGGTTCACGCTCACCAAGTCCACACGGGCGGTGTGACTTTGCAGCGCTGCATCCACCCAGGTGAGGCACATGGGTTTGGAGAGCTCATGCCCGCGCGAGGCGTCGAAGGCTTCAAGGGCTTCAAGGGCTTCAAGGTCTGGCGTGCCAGGGGCCTCTAGCGCCGTGATCTGACCGTGCAAGAAACGGAGCTTGACCGCTTGGGGCCCCGCTCTGACTGAACTCGCGAGCCTGTTGTTGAACTGATCGATCAAGCCCTTGGGGGCGACGAGTTGTTCGCGTCGGTGAATGAGCGTGACCTGCGCGGGCGGTTCTCCCCCGGTGTTGTGCTTGGCGGCCCAGTCCTCGAGGGTCTCAAGGCTTTGCAAGGCCACGCTCAAGGCGGCCTCATCCCCGCCCACCACCCAGACCTCACGGGGAGGGTGTTGTTGGCGGTATTGTTGGAGATGCTCTTGGATGTCGCCGTAAAACACCCCTCGACCCACCCAGGGCTCGACCCCCAAGCTCACCAAAGGTCGCGGTAAAAAAGCCCCGACCCCGCACGCCAACACCACCGCCTTGACCGCAAACACCAAACCCGAGGCGGTGCTCACAAGAAAGCGCGGCGCACTCGGGTCTTGAGTCGCGCTCTGACTCGTATCTTGATCCCCGTCTTGGGCCACGGGTTGCAAGAGAGTCTCAATCTGGGTGACCAATTGTCCACCGTGAAAGGGGGCGTTGAAGGGCTTGATTTGGGTGAGCAGTCGCTCGATGAGCTCCTGCCCCGTGCAAGCGGGCAAGCCCGGGATGTCGTAGATGGGCTTGCTTGCATAAAGCTCGATGCATTGACCGCCGGGTCTGGGCAGCGGATCGATCAAGTGGCAAGACAGGCCCAACAGTCCGAGCTCAAAGACTTGAAACAAACCCACGGGCCCCGCACCGATGATGAGGACATCGGTGTGAATGGGGGGGAGTGTGGGGGTGGGGGTGTTCAAAACCAAGGTGTTGCGGCAGTGAAGCGAGTCGCCCAAGTGCCGAGCTCATAGTGAGGGGCCTGGGTCGGGGCTCGGTGAGGGGAGAGCCCAATCAAACGGGTGCGCCGAGGCGTCTGATTCAAGGGCGTTGCAGGGCAGCGAGGGCGAGGCATGGGCTGATCAGAGGACATCCATGCCCGCCGCTTCAGCGCTGGAGCTCGGACAATTTACCGGTTTTGTCCTTCCAATCGTCGGCGTCGGGCATGGGGGCTTTGCGTTTGGTGATGCTGGGCCAACCGATGCTCGAGAGCTCCGCATTCAAGGCCGTCATGTGCTCTTGATCGGGTGGAACGTCCTCTTCGGCGTAGATGGCATTGACGGGGCACTCGGGAATGCAAACCGCACAATCGATGCACTCATCGGGGTCGATGGTCAAAAAGTTGGGGCCCTCGCGGAAACAATCGACAGGACAAACGTCCACACAGTCGGTGTATTTGCAGCGGATACAAGATTCGGTGACAACGTGGGTCATGACAGGTTCAGTAGGTGGGTCAAAGAAGGGGCTCAACGTCGCGCTCGAGCCGTTTTAGGAGATTTTAAATCACAAAGTGACGCGCTGGCGCATTGCCCTTACGCGCTGGCCAGTTTTAGAGCGTGAGAGCTTCACGCGTGTGGGCGACAGTCAATCAACACCGCCCCAGCCGTTTGGTGGGTGGCCGTGTCGACCAAGATCATGGAGCCGGCCAGGCGACAGTCCTGGAAGTTCTGCGCCATGATGGGCTCTTTGAATTTGAGCTCGACGCGCCCAATGGCGTTCATCTTCAAGCTCTCAGTCGCTTGGGGCTCGAGGGTGAGGATATCGATGGCATGGAGAATCTCGCTGACTTGTGCTTTGACCCATTGGTGGCCGTGCAGCGCCCAGTAGGTGCGGCCCTTGACCAAAGGCTCCGTGTCCATCCAGGCCACGGTGGCTTGAATGCTTTGGGTGGCTTGGATGGGTGCCCCAATTCCTTGATTGGCTTCATTGGTTTCATTGGATTTGGGGGCACGCGATGGCGCAATGAGCCAGTCCCCGCGCGAGACATCGACCTCGCGGTCCAAGATCACCCCCACGCTCTGGCCCGCTTGGCCGAGTTGCTCGTCTTGGGTCTGGCGGGTGGCGTTCAAAATTTGCGCGACCCGGGCCGTGTGTTGGCTCGGGTGCACCTCGATCTCGTCGCCCACCTTCAAGGCCCCAGAGGCCACTCGCCCCCAAAACACCCGGCGGCCCTGATCGGTGCGGGCTGAATCGTGTTGCTTCTCCACCCATTGCACACACACCCAGGTCGGTCCCGCTGAGTCGGGCGGGGTGGTGGGCAAATGCTCCAAGATGCTCAGCAAACTCTCGCCCGTGTAGCCGCACCAGTGGTGCTTGCTCTCGACCACATTCCAGCCTTTGAGCGCGGAGATCGGGACCGTGGCGCGCACCTGGATGTTGGCCTTTTTGGCGAATGTCGACAAGGCGTCGCCAATGTGCCTGAAGGCGAGTGTGGGGTTGTCCACGGCATCGAGCTTGTTGATCACAAAGACCACGGAGGGCACCCTGAGCAACGTCGCCAAGAGGGTGTGGCGGCGAGTTTGCGCCAAGAGCTCCAGGTTGGCACGCTCCCAGTCGAGTTTGGTCGCATCGACGAGCACCAAGGCGGCGTCGGCGCTCGAGGCTGCGGTCACCATGTTGCGGGTGTACTGCTCGTGACCGGGGGCGTCGCCGATGATGAATTTGCGCTGCTCGGTGGAGAAGTAGCGATAAGCCACATCGATCGTGATGCCTTGTTCACGCTCAGCCGACAAGCCATCGGTGAGCAAGGCCAAATCGGTTTGTCCCAAGCGTTGAACACCGGCCAAGTGGTCTTGCAGCACCGCTTGGGTGTCGACCAAGAGACGGCCAATGAGGGTGCTCTTGCCGTCATCGACAGAGCCACAGGTGATGAATTTCAGGGCGCTTTGGGTGAGCGCGTGGTCTTGAGCGCTCAAGGCGCTCGCGGTGCTGGTGCTGGAGTTGGGCATGGTCAAAGGGGGTGGGTTGGAGGAGCCTGCAGGCAGCCGACTTTTTTTGATGAGTGCTTGGCCTTAAAAGTAGCCGTCTTTCTTGCGTTTTTCCATGGAGGCTTCTGAGGTTTGGTCGTCCATGCGCGTCGCACCGCGCTCGCTCACATCGGCACTCAAGGTCTCGATCACGATTTGTTGGGGCGTGGTGGCCTGGCTCGCCACGGGACAGGTGCAGGTGATGTCGCCCACGGTCCTGAAGCGAACACTTTCTTGGTGCGAGGTCTCGCCGGGCTTCAAGGGCGTGAGCGGGGTCACGGGGACCAAGAGGCCACGGCGATTGACCACCTCGCGCTGGTGGGCGTAATAAAGGCTAGGGAGTTCAATGTTTTCGCGCTCGATGTATTGCCACACATCGAGCTCGGTCCAGTTGGAGATCGGAAAGACGCGAAAGTGCTCGCCCGGTTGTAAGCGGGTGTTGAAAAGCGTCCACAGTTCTGGGCGTTGGGACTTGGGCTGCCACGTGCCAAAGCTGTCGCGGTGCGAGAAGATGCGCTCTTTGGCGCGGGCTTTTTCTTCGTCACGGCGCGCGCCACCAATCAAGGCGTCGAATTTGAATTCCTCCACGGCTTCAAGGAGGGTCACCGACTGGTGCACGTTGCGAGACTCGTCAGGACGCGAGAGGCGAACGCTGCCGCGTTTCATCGAGTCCTCAACGCTGCGAACGATCAACTGCGCTTGGAGCTCACGGGCACGCTGGTCCCTGAAATCGGTGACTTCGACAAAGTTGTGACCGGTGTCTATCATCAACAAGGGGTAGGGGATGCGACCGATTCCAAAGGCTTTTTCGGCGCATCGCAGCATCACCAACGAGTCCTTGCCGCCAGAGAACAAGAGGGCGGGACGCTCAAAGGCGGCGGCCACCTCGCGCAACAAGAAAATGGTCTCTTGCTCCAAGCCGTCCAAGTGCGACTGGCTGAGTGTGGAAAAGGGGGGGCGGCTGTCGTCAAGCGCGGCACTGGGGGCGAGGGTGTTCATGGTGAGGGGGGACTCAAAAGGTCAGATCGAGGAGTGGACGTGTGGGGCTAAAAAAGCTTCCTGGGGGACGTGAAGGCGGGTTGGATGGACTGGTGAGCATCAATGGCTTGGCGAGAGGGCACTGCTCACGTGCAGGCCGCACTCTTTGGCGTTTTCGTCCTCCCACCACCAGCGGCCTGAGCGGAAATCCTCCCCCATCGAGATCGCTCGGGTGCACGGTGCGCAGCCGATGCTCGGGTAAAACTCATCGTGCAAGGGGTTGTAATCGACTTTGTACGTTTTGATGTACTGCCACACATCCCCCCAGCTCCAGTCCATCAAGGGGTTCACCTTGACCCAGCCTTTGCTCTCGAGCTCGGACTCGTCGACCAAGGGCACCAGGGCACGGGTGTTGGACTGCTCGCGCCTGAGCCCCGTGATCCAGGCCTTTTGACCGGCCAAGGCGCGCGCGAGGGGTTCGAGTTTGCGGATGTGGCAACACGCTTTGCGGTTGTCAATGCTGTCGTAGATGCCCAGTTGGCCCTTGTCTTGAATGAACTCAATGACCGACTCGAGTCGGGGGTGATAGACCTCGACGCTCACACTTTTGTGGCTCGCCAATGCGGCTTGCGTTCGCTCTAAAAGCGCCAGGGTTTGTTGGTGCAATGCACCGGTGTCCAGGACAAAGACGGTGGCGGGCAAGGAGAGGGACTGCAGCAAATGCGTGATCACCACATCCTCGGCCCCCAAGCTCGAGGCTTGCTTGATGGGGGTGTGTTGTTTGACCGCTTGCGACAGTCTCGCGCGGGTGAGCCCCAAGAGGGCGGAGAACTCGGGTCGGTCTTTGGCGAAACGCTCGGTGGCCCGGATGGGGGCGGCCTTGGGGGTGGCTTGCATGGGTGTGGGGCTCTCGGGTGGCGTGAAGAAGTGAGGGGGCTCAGCGCGGTGCTCTGGCAAACAAGGGGTGGGCGTTGATGGCGTCGCCTTGGTAAAAATCGCTGAACTGGGCCATCAATATTTGGGCGTGTTCGGCGTTTTGATCGGCCCTGAGCACTGCACTGGTGAAACCGGTGCGCTTCATTTGCACGATTTGGTCGATCAAAACGTCACCGGTGGCACGGATGTCGCCCGCAAATCCACAGCGGCGGCGAAGCATGACGGCTTGGCTAAAAGCGCGCCCATCGGTGAACTTGGGGAAATGCAACTCGATGCGCTCAATGTCCTGGAATTGGCCTTGGAGGCGGTGCGAGAGAGCGTCCTTGAGAACGCTTGGGTCCACGGTGTTGTCCAAAATCAGCACCCGCTTTTCTGGCGCGCCATCATGGCTCGTGGCATGGCTCGTGGCTTGGCTCACGCCTGGCCACTGGGTGGCCATGGGTGTGAGGGGGTCGGTGTGTTGCAATAAATTCATACTCAAACAAAGGGTCTCGTCGGTGTTCTCGGGAGCTGCGGCATTAGAGGGGCGTCACCATCAAGCGGGTTGCGGTAACCCTGCCGGGCCAGATGGCAAGGGGGCCAAACGGGCTTGGTTTGCGACCTCCTTGAAGGCCTCAAAGCCGATGCGCTTGAACGCCTGGATGAAGGGTTCGCCGGGGGTGCGGTGAGAGACATAGAAATTCAAAACCGCTTCAATCACATCCAAGACCTCGTGCACGGAAAACGACGGACCCACCACCCGTGCGGGTGCCGCCTCTCCCGAGAGGTCTGAGCCGTCCGAGCCCCCCAGCGTCACTTGGTACCATTCTTGACCGTCTTTGTCCACGCCCAAGATGCCGATGTGGCCGCTGTGGTGGTGACCGCAAGAGTTGATGCAGCCGCTGATGTGCAAATCGATCGGCCCCAAGTCCTCGAGCTCGTCGAGGTCTTGGTATCGCTCGCTGATGTGGGCGGCCAAGGGAATGCTTCTCGCATTGGCCAAGGCACAGTAGTCGCCCCCTGGGCAAGCAATCATGTCGCTCAAGAGTCCAATGTTGCCCTGGGCCAATCCGAGCGCCTGCGCTTGAAGGTAGAGAGCGGGCAAGCTGTCCTGGTGAACCCAAGGCAGCAGCAAGTTTTGGCTGTGGGTCACGCGCGCCTCGCCGCTGGAGAAACGCTCGACCAAATCGGCGGCTCGCTCGAGCTGCTCCGGTGTGGCGTCACCGGGAGCTTGGCCCAAGCGCTTAAACGACAAAGTCACGGCCCTGAGAGTGGGGTTTTTGTGCAAAGCAACGTTTTGTTTCAACCAGCGCTGATAGGCCGCATCCTGGGGGATGGCTTGGCGTTGGTGCGCGTCTTCAATCAGCACAGGATCTTGGAGTGCAGGCGCCACAAAACACCGGCTCACGCGCTCGAGTTCGGCTGGCGGCACGGTGTGCGGACCCGCGTCATCATGGGCAATGCGCTGGAACTCCTCCTCCACCTCTTGGGTGAATTTGGCCCTTTCGGCTTTGACCAAGATTTTGATGCGCGCTTTGTAGATGTTGTCTCTTCGGCCCCAGCGGTTGTAGACGCGCACGACGGCTTCCAGGTAATTGATGATTTGTGACCAGGGCAAAAACTCACGGATCACCACGCCGGTGATGGGGGTGCGTCCCATGCCGCCGCCCACCAAGACTTCAAAGCCCAATTCGCCTTGGTCATTTTTTTTCAAAAACAGTCCCACATCGTGCCAAGCCGTGGCAGCCCGGTCTTCTTGGGCGCCACTGATGGCGATTTTGAATTTGCGCGGCAAGAAAGCAAACTCGGGGTGCAGGGTGCTCCACTGGCGCAAAATCTCTCCAAAGGGGCGAGGGTCGGCGATCTCGTCAGGGGCGACACCGGCGAGCTCATCACTCGTGATGTTTCTGATGCAGTTGCCACTGGTTTGGATGCCGTGCATGTCAACACTGGCCAAGAGGTCCATGACGTTGGCTGCCTCGCTCAAGGGGATCCAGTTGTATTGCACGTTTTGACGGGTGGTGAAGTGAGCGTAGCCTTGGGTGAGGCTGGGTGCCTTCACGGGCCTGGGGTGGTGCTGGACCAGGCTTTGTGCATCAATTTGGTTTTGCGTCTTCTGGGCCGACTCGAACACGCCCGCTTCGGGGCGGTCGTATTGCCGGGCAATGGTGGCCAAGACGCGCAACTGTCGGCTTGAGAGTTCGCCGTAGGGAACCGCCACCCGAAGCATGGGGGCGTAGCGCTGCACGTACCAGCCGTTTTGCAGCCGCAAGGGGCGGAACTCCTCGTCACTCAAGCGCCCGCTCAAATGGCGAGCGAGTTGGTCACGGAACTGAGCAGCGCGCGCGTGCACAAACTGACGGTCAAAGGGGGTGTATTGGTACATGTTAATTGAGGACGAGTTTGGTCCCAGCCAGTGTCAATAAAACACTCAAGATGAGACGAATGATGCGCTCGGGTGTGCGGGTGATCAGCAAGGAGCCCACCCAGATGCCAGGCAAAGAGCCACACACGAGTTTACCAAGAAGCGGCCAGTCCACCGAACCAATCGAGGCGTGACCGAGTCCAGCGACCAAGGTCATGGGCACTGCGTAGGCAATATCCGCCGCGACAATGCGCGCGAGCGCGATTCTGGGGTAGAGGAGCATGAGCACGGTCACGCCAATGGCCCCCGCACCCACGGAGGTCAAGGTGACCAAGCAGCCAATGACAAAGCCAAAAAGAACGGTGAGCCAGGGACGATCACTGAGGGAGTCGGCGTCATGGCCCGTGCTGTCGGGAGCGCTCGCGCTGTGCGAGTCGCCAGTCGCGGGTCGGACCTCCAAGTCGAGTTGGTGTTGGTGCAGCACGTCGCCAGCCGCCATCCCAAGCGGCGGCAGGTGGCGGGTTTTCAAGGCCTTGTAGAGCAAGGAGGCGGCGGTCAAGAGCAAGGCCACCCCCAAGGTGTGGGTGATGACCCACTGCACGTTCGCGCCTTCTGAGCCCACCTCGTTCAAGACGGCCAGGGTGATCAAAGAGGCGGGAATGGAGCCCGCACACAAACGAATCACGACGGGCCAGGGAATGAGTCTTTGGCGCCAAAGTCCATAGGTGCCGCCCAATTTGGTGATGGAGGCAAACAGCAAGTCGGTGCCCACCGCCATGTGGGGCTTGATGCCCATGAAAAAAATCAGCAATGGGGTCATCAAAGAGCCCCCGCCCACGCCGGTGAGGCCAATCACCGTTCCCACAAAAAACCCGGCCACCACAAAGTAAAGATCATTCATAGGCTGTTAATGTAAGCCCGTCTGGTCATATCACAAACGATATTAAAATTCTAAATTAATAACTTTCAGTTATATCGAAGGATTGAAACGCCGTGGATCCACCGCTTTCAAAAGCCGCTGGGGTAGGGCCTGAGGCTCGCCATTGAGCTGGGCACTCAACACCTCGGCCATCAGGGTGCACAAGGCCACCCCTCGCGAGCCCAACGCCGCCAGCACATAAAGCCCGCTCTCTTCGGGGCGAGAGTCTTGGCCTAGGCCCGGGGTCGTCAAGGGCCCACAAAGGGGCACGCGGTCCGGACAGGTGCTCCTCACCCCACTCCAATCCAAGAGCTCGACGTCCTGGGCTTTCACAGGGACGCAACCCGCAAAGAGGCTTTGCAGGTGGGCCCAGTTGCGCAGTTGACTCTTCGCCGAGTTTTGAATGTGGGGCTGATCGCGCTCAAAAGTAGAGCCGATGAAAAATGCGGGGCCTTTCTCCGATTGCACATCGATATGGGGTGTCCAACTGATGGAGCCGTGAACGGGGTAGGTGGGCAATCCAGTCATGGGCGGGGGTAAGTTCGGTAAGTTGGGTAAGTTGGGTAAGTTCGCTATGTAATGTAAGTCTGTAGCGTGAGGTAAGTTCGTCACGGCAGGCGGTCCCTGGGTTTCAAGCGGGGAGCTGGGCTTGTCCAAATCGGCCATCCACCCCATGGTGATTTGACCCTTGATCGCTTGCAAGGGCCAAGTCTGGGCGAGCTCTCGCAGTTCAAGCGTTGCTGATGATGGGTCTGCTTCGCCAGTGCTGCTCAAACCGCTCAGGAGCGATTGAGTGGCAGGACCCGCGGCCACAATGAGTGTGGCGCAACGAATTTCTGTGGAGGGGGACTTTTCGTCGGCCCCACCCAGGAGCACACGCCAGCGCTCAGTCCCGAGTTGGGGGCTATCGGCCATGATGTGGCGAACGGTTTGAGCGCTCAAGCACTCGATGTTGGGGTGCTCGAGCAGGCGCTCGATCAAGGCCTGGGGCTTGACCCAGCCAGCAGCGCGGTGCCACAGGGCCTTTGCATCGGGTTCAAGGGGTTCGCCGTCAAGCGTCCAATCCGCATAAAAAGGGGCGGAGAGTCTTTGGGCGCTGAGTTGCGCCAAGGCGACTGGGTCCAGGCTCGATTTGCTGGGCTTTTTGTACTCCAAGACCCCCGTGAGTTGTGCAGGCCCTGTGTTGAATCGGGGTCCAAGAGGTGCAAATAGCCCAAGAGCACCCGAATGCCGGCTCGAATCAAACGC
>CAISQQ010000126.1 GCA_903887655.1 uncultured Burkholderiales bacterium | reverse complement strand
GTCAGTAGCGGTGTGGCAGAACGCATCAAACTGCTGCGCGCGAGTCGGTTCAATGAACCCAAGCTCGGGCGAGCTCACACCGCCTGCTCGTGCGGTTCCCGCGGCTCGTTTTGTTGCAAAGCCCACATGCTCGCATAGTGCGCGCCTTGGGCCAACAACTGAGCGTGGGTGCCGCGCTCGACGATGTGGCCTTGCTGCAAGACCAAGATCTCGTTGGCATTGACGATGGTCGAGAGTCGGTGCGCAATCACGAGGGTGGTTTTGTTTTGCGCGACACTTTTGAGCTCTTCTTGAATGTCGCGCTCGTTGGCACTGTCAAGCGCCGAGGTGGCCTCGTCAAAGATCAAGATTTGTGGGTTTTTCAAGAGCGTTCGCGCAATCGCCACGCGCTGCTTTTCGCCACCCGAGAGTTTGAGCCCACGCTCGCCCACCATGGTCTGGTAGCCTTTGGGGGTGCTTTGAATGAAGTCATGGATGCGCGCGCTTTGTGCCGCCGCCTGGACCTCCTCAACACTGGCCTGAACGCGTCCATAGGCGATGTTGTAGTGCACCGTGTCGTTAAAGAGGACGGTGTCTTGCGGCACGATGCCAATGTGTGAGCGCAAACTCTCTTGGGTGAGGTCTCTCACATCGAGGCCATTGATCGCAATCGCACCGCTGCCGACATCATAAAAACGGTAGAGCAAACGCGCCAAGGTGGATTTACCCGAGCCCGACTCTCCCACCACAGCCAAGGTCTGGCCACTGGGTATTTCAAAACTGATGTTGTGCAAAATCTCCCGATTGGGTTCGTAAGAAAAACTCACCGCTTCAAAGCGCACACTCGGTGCCGCGCTCAACGCCAAGGTTTGAGCCGAGGCTTTATCGGCGACTTCTTTTTCTTTCTCAAGGAGCACAAACATGCGGTGAAGGTCGGTCAAGCTTTGCTTGATCTCGCGATAAATAACCCCCAAAAAATTCAGCGGTATGTAGAGCTGAATCATGAAGGCATTGATCATGACGAGGTCGCCCAAAGTCAGGCGTCCCTCGGCCACCCCTTGAGTCGCGCGCCAAAGCACACACACCAAGGCCAGGGCAATGATGGTTTGCTGCCCCATGTTGAGCAGGCTCAATGAGGTTTGCGCTTTGAGCCGGGCTTGTCTGAGCTTGACCAAACTCTCATCGTAGCGACTGGCCTCAAACGACTCGTTGTTGAAATACTTGACGGTCTCGTAGTTGAGCAAGGAGTCGATCGCGCGGGTGTGCGCGGCCGAATCGAGCTCATTGACCTCGCGGCGAAAGTGCGTTCGCCACTCGGTGACCTTGACAGTGAAGACGATGTAGACCACCAAGGCCACCACGGTGATCAAGGCAAAGCCCGCGTCATAGCGGTAAGACAAAATGCCCAGCACGAGGGTCACCTCAATCAAGGTGGGCACGATGCTGTACAAGGAGTAAGAGATGAGCGACTCGATGCCGCGAACACCGCGCTCAATGTCACGGGTCATGCCCCCAGTTTGGCGCTCCAAGTGAAACCGCAAACTCAGCCCGTGCAAATGCGCAAAGGTCTCAAGCGCAATTTGCCGCGCCGCGCCTTGCGTGGCTTTGGCAAAGACGAGCTCACGCAACTCGGTAAAGACCGACACCGACAAGCGCAGCAACCCGTAGCCCAGCAACAGGGCCAAGGGCACCACCAAGGGCCCCAGGGCGGGGTGGGGTGTCATTTGATCGACCAAGTCTTTGAGAAGGATGGGCACGCCCACGTTCGCCACCTTGGCACCCACCATGAACGCCAAGGCCAAGACAACTCGGTATTTGTACTGCCACAAGTACGGGACCAAGCGCTTGAGCGTGTGCACGTCAGACGGCTCAGGGGTGGGACTCGCGGCTTGAGGTTCGGGGGGGGCAGTGGGTTGGGCTAAGCTTCGCATGGTGAGACAATGGGGTTGAGGGGCGCGTGAAGCGACGTTGGGACGCTTGGGGCCCTTGAGAGCAGGAGAACAGGCGAGCAGGGGAGCACGGGAGCAGGGAAGTTTGGCTGGCGCCGATCAAGCGCTGAGCACCCAGAGCACCCAAAACACCCAGAGCGACGGGCGCAAAGCGAATGCCTCGAGGGGTCACTTGAAGGCCCGAGGCGTTTGATCGCACCCACACCGTCACGTCAGAGTTTACTCGCTCTTGTGTGTCTCCCCCTTCGCCGCGCCGGCCAAGCGCTCTCCTGTGGGCGCGCTCATGCCCGCTTTGCAACCCCTTTGCAACCCCTTTGTACACTAGCCTCTGACCCGCCCACTTAAAAACCCCTCTCTTTCAAACCCATGAAATCCAACCCTTTGAAGGTTCACAAGACCAGCCCACCCCGGCCCCGCCCTCAGCGAGCCGGCCAGCGAGCTCACACCCTCACACAACTCCCAAGCGACCAGGACTTGGTCATGCGCATCATTCCCATGCCGGCCGATTGCAACGTCAATGGTGATATTTTTGGCGGCTGGGTCATGGCTCAAGTGGACTTGGCAGGTGCGGTCATGGCGTGGCGCACCGTCAAGGGCCGCATGGCGACGGTGGCGGTCAATGAGTTTGTGTTCAAGGAGCCGGTCATGCCCGGGGACTTGCTGAGTTTTTTCTCCAAAGTCGAGCACGTCGGGCGCACGTCGGTGAGCGTGAGTGTGGAGGTGTTCTCTGAGCAGCTGCACAACCAAGGTGAGTACCGCAAAGTCACCCAAGCGCGTCTCACCTACGTGGCCATCGACGCCAAGGGCCGACCCAAAAGCATCCCCAAAGCCGCGGCCAGCACAGCGCCGCGCCAAGCACAGGACAAGAAGACCCGCACGAGCCGCCCGGCAAAGGCGCGAGCAGCCTCAGGGGCCTGAACGCTTTAAAGCCCGGAGAAATCAGGCCTTCTTTTTTCCATAAACGCAGCGAACGCTTCCTTGGCCGCGCCTTCGCCCAGGAGTTGCGCAAAGACGGCGCCCTCTTTGGCCATGCGCTCAGCGCACGCTGCACTGGACTCAGACTTCAGCAGCGCCTTGGTTTGGATCAGCGCATGCAGCGGCTTGGCTTCGAGTCGCTGGGCCCAAACTTGTGCGGCTTGATTGGCCTCGGCGGGCACCACCACTTTGTTGACAAAGCCCACTTCGAGGGCCGCCTCGGCCATGAAGGGCTCGCCCAGGAGCAAGGCCTCGCAGGCGCGGTGGTAGCCCATCAGTTGGGGCAAGAGCAAACTGCTGGCCGCCTCGGGCGTGAGCCCCAAATTCACAAAGGGCAAAGAAAACGCCGCATTGTCCCCCGCCACCACCAAATCGCAGTGAAGCAAAAGACTCGCCCCAATGCCAACGGCTGGGCCACAGACACTGGCCACCACGGGTTTGGGGAAGGTGGACAAGGCCTGCAGGAAACGAAAAACAGGGGCCTGGGGCTCAAGCGGCGGGTGGGCTAGAAAATCCTCGATATCGTTGCCCGCGCTGAAGATGTGTTCATGCCCTTGCAAGACCAAGACGCGGATGCTGTTGTCGAGCCGGGCGTGCTCCAAGGCCTGGAGCAGCTCCTCGTACATGGCTTGGGTGAGGGCATTTTTACGCTCCACCCGGTTCAAGGTGATGGTGTAGCGAGCATTTTCTTGGTGCTGAAGGATGGGGGTCATGGTGGTGGCGTTGGCTCAAGGGTCAATCAAAAGCAAGAGCTTACCCCAAACCCCAGCGGCGCCAACAATTCGGCGTGCGACCCTGGGCTAGGGGCTCGCCTGCATCTGGGCACACGCGATGATGGCCGAATCACATTCGGCCAAGCGACTCAACGCCAAGGCCGTGGGCCTGACAAACTTCACCCGACCGTCGTTCAAGCTGGGTTCTGTTTCCAGCAGTTTTTTAGAAATCAATTGGGTCATCACATTGTGCAAAGTCGCTTGGGAGGCAATTTGACTGAGCAAAATCAAATCCAAAACGCGGAAATCCTCTTGTTCCATGTGTTTTTTTACAACAACATCCAAAACCATGACTTCTTTGTCGGCAACCTTGTAGCGGTGATTGATGTCTTTAATCGAATCGCAGATCGATAAATACGCGGAAATCTTAAGCATTTATCCATGCTAAAAGATTTTTGGGTTTACACCTACACAATTAGAATCTAATTTTTATCATTAATAGCTATAAGGACTCCATTTTTTTTCTAGTTTTGATATTTATTGATCAATATCAAGCGACAAAACCCGTCGATTTCTAAGGCGTTGGCGAACGTGTCCAGACCTGATTACGCCAGAAAATCCCCCAAAACCCTCGCACCTGCAAGGACTGTGCGCCGTTCATGAGCGTGAGCCCCAAGCGGTACTCTTGACCGTTTTCCGGGTCCAAGATGAAGGCGTCTGACCACTGCCTGCGCTGCTCATCCCAAGCCCCTGTGCGGATGATCTCCAAGCCCACCAAACTGGCGTTGTGCCGCTCCCCAGGGCACGCCGCGCAGCGCTCATGGGGCTTGACGAGTGGGTCCAGAATTTTTTCAATCCGCCCATATAAGCGTCCCGCCTCCACACTCAGGCGCACCAACGCCATGGGAGACTGGGTCTCGTCGTCGTGGGTCGTCCAAAGCCCCACGAGCGGGTTTGCTGCCCCCCGCTCGGCCTGGTCTGAAGAGGGGCGAGACGCGCCGGCTGGGGCCGCGCTCAAAGCGCCTGCATGGGCATCCCGGGTATCACGGGCAGCGCTCACATCGCCGAGTGGACTGGCCCCCTGAGCCGCGTCGAGCGCACGCGCGTACCCACCCCACGTGCTCATCAGCAGC
>CAISQQ010000125.1 GCA_903887655.1 uncultured Burkholderiales bacterium | reverse complement strand
TTGGGCGTGGAGTTGGAGGTAAACGAGTTTTCGCAACTGCCGGTAACCGAGCTTGCGCAGTCCTTCGCTTTGTTGGTAATTGCGCTCATTGCCAGCCACCGCTTGTGACAAGGGTTGGGTCACCACCCAAAGGCCCAAGCGTTCAATCCATGAGAGCTGGCCAGAAACGGCTGCAGGGCCCGTGGCAACCAACTCCCAAAGAGACGGCAAGCCTTTGTGCGGCAACGCTGGGGTCTCTGTGGCGGTTGTCATCCCGGGTTTGCCCAGTGCCAAGAGACAAGCAAAGATGATGAGAAAAAACTCACCCATGCCCGCGCCGTAAAACGGACAATTGAACAAGCTCACCATGAGCGTGATCGCCCACGTTGCTTGCATGGCGCCTTGAGCGGGCTCCTCCAAAAGGCGCGAGTCACGCCACAGCGCCACAAAAATCAAGCCCATGAAGGCCAGCCCCACCAACCCCGACTCCACCCACCAGAGTAAAAATTGTTGGTGCGGGTTGCTCGGTGGATTGGGTTCATTGCCCCCTAAGCGGATGTATTCTTGCCGCCAACTGCCCACCCCATGCCCGATCAAGGGCGCTTGGGCAATGGATTTGATGGACTGGTGCCAATAGTCGAGTCGGTAGCCTTGCGAGGTGGCGTCATTGCCCTCTGTGTAGAGTTCCACATCGTGCACTGCATCGGTGATGCGCGCATAAAAGCGCGGCGAAATCACCCCCAGTGTCATGCTCAAGACAATCGGGGTCAACAGTACCCAAGCGATTTTGTGTTTGAGGCTGGCTGAGCTGTGTTTGACCAGCATCCAGGTGACAGCCACAATCATGGCAATAAAGCCAGTGCGCCCTGTCATCACAAACAGCACGTTGGCCACTGTCAATGCGCAAGCGATGTGGATCCAGATGGGTTTCACGCGCGGGAAAAGACTGGCTTTGAAATGCCACAGCACCACCAACATCAACGTGCTCATGATGGGCTGCTCCAAGTGCCCATTGATGACCAAGCCAAAATTCATGGGGTAAACGGGGTTGTGCAGCGCCAAGGGAACGCCAAGCCAGAGCAGGCAAGAAAGCACCACAATCGTGAATTGCGTGATCACCAAGGCTCGCAAGACCATCATCACGTCCTCGCGATCATTCAAGCAATAGATCACCAGGGGCAAGACCAGCAGTCTTGCATAGCGCAAAAGCGCCGTGCCCCAAACGCTCTGGGGCGCTTCACTCCAAAGCACCGAGAGCGCAATCCAGATCAATGCCGCAAAGATGATCCATTGGGTTTCAAACCGCGCGGGCATGCTGTTGGCCCGGGCAGAGGCGTCACGGCGGCCTGGAACCATCAACCTTTGCCGGGCTAGCCAGAGCCTTTGCGTGAACAAGGCCAAAAAAGCCAGCAATAAAAGCGCCTTGGACAAGGACACCAAAGCCACGCCAAGGCTCACCGAGACGGCCAGAGCACCCACGCTCAGCAGGCACAGGGTGCGCAAGGCTTGGGGGACTGGGGGATCATCCATGGCGCAATGATTCTAGGGGCATGAAGGCGTAGGGCTCGCGTCGATGACGAGCGCATCCAAGGGCAAGGCAGGTGTAGGCTTGACTCGGTG
Source organism: uncultured Burkholderiales bacterium (assembly GCA_903887655.1). Classification (GTDB taxonomy): domain Bacteria; phylum Pseudomonadota; class Gammaproteobacteria; order Burkholderiales; family Burkholderiaceae_C; genus Limnohabitans. The sequence continues at coordinate 358 of CAISQQ010000125.1, read as the reverse complement.
GCCCATCATACCGTGGGCAAGGCGTTGAACTGCTCGATTTGCTCGCCCAAGAGCAGCCATTTTTCCTCCAAACCGTTGGCCTCTTCTTGCAAAGACTTGAGGGTTTTACCGCTTTGGGCGCGCTCTTGCGGGCTCAAGTCTTGAGACAAGGCGTCTTGGAGGGTTTGGAGTTGAGTTTGCACGGTTTGAAGCCTCGACTCAGTGGCGTGCAGCTCTTTTTTGAGGGGCTGCAGCAGTGCTTGGCGCTCGCGCTGCAGTTGTGCGCGTTTTTGGCTGTCGAGTTTTTTGTCCTGCCGACTCAGGCCGTGGCTTGGAGCGGTTTCTTTCACGCCTGTGGCACCTGAGCCCATGGAGCGGG
>CAISQQ010000124.1 GCA_903887655.1 uncultured Burkholderiales bacterium | reverse complement strand
GCATCGCGAAAACGTGCCACCAATTCATCCAACCCTTTCACTGTGTCGTTGTAAATGCTCACCTGGTGATCGCGCAGTCGATCAAAGCAGTTCAAATGGCGAACACAATCTTGGTAGTCATCGGGAATCACAACATGCATAGGGAATCTTTAAGTGTAAGAGTTGAGACAAATCATTGCGAGGAACGGCCAAGCTCTCTGACTCATTTTAGTCTTGCTTGAGGCGGGGTTTGGAGCAGCAACTTGACCCACTTCAAACTCGGACTTGGCTGAGCGCAATATTGGCCTAGAATCAAAATCTTGACATCAGACTCATGCTTCACAAACTACAAGAGCGCATATCCACGCCCCCCTCACCCTAGGAGTACTCCATGCAAGTCATTCACCGCAACGCCTCACGCAGCCGCACCCAGCTTCACCACCTGGCACTCCTGGCCGTCGGGTTGGCGAGCCTCACCTGGCTACCAACAGCCCTGGGCGCGAGCGACGCCAACTGGCCCAGCAAGCCCATCACACTGGTGGTGCCATTTGCACCCGGTGGGACCACCGACATCTTGGCGCGTGCCGTGGGACAAAAAATGGGGGAATTCTTAAAGCAACCCGTCCTCATTGACAACAAAGCCGGTGCGGGCGGCACATTGGCCGCGGGCATCACTGCCAAGGCGGCTGCAGATGGCAACACCCTCTTTATGGCGACCATTGCACACACCATTGCACCCGGGCTCTACAAGTCCTTGAACTACGACTTCACCACCGACTTTGACCCCATCGGCATGGTGGCCATCACCCCCAATGTGCTCATTGTGAACAAAAATTTGCCAGTCAAAAACGTGGCCGAGTTGTTGCAGTTCATCAAAGCCAGTCCCAACCAGGTCAACTACGGCTCGGCAGGCTCGGGCAGCACCGAGCACTTGGCCAGCGTGCTGTTTGCCATGCTCACAGGCGTGAGCATCACGCACGTGCCCTACAAGGGGGGCGCTCCCATGATGAATGACTTGATGGGAGGCCAGATTCAAATGGCCATCGAAACCAGCCCCTCAGCCTATCCACAGATCAAAGCGGGCAACGTGATTGCGCTGGCGGTCACCACCACCAAGCACTCGAGCGCCTACCCCGGCGTGCCAACCCTTGACGAGAGTGGTGTGAAAGGCTATGACTTCGTGACTTGGTTTGCCTTGATGGCGCCTCACGCCACACCCGCAGCAATTCAAGCTCGCTTGGTCACTGAGCTTGGCAAAACCCTCAAAGACCCCAAAGTGGTCAAAGATTTTGAAGACCAAGGTGTCAGTCCAGGGAGCATGGCCCCCACCCAATTGGCCACCTTCATCAAATCTGAAACGCTCAAATGGGGCAAGGTGGTCAAAGAGTCGGGTGCCAGCGCAGACTGATCGAAAAACTACTGGGGGCTGGAAGACTGCCCACTGAGGGCCTTGATCTCTTCCCCCGAGTACCCCAACCCATTCAAAACATCCTCATTGTGCTCCCCCAAAGCGGGCGCAGACATTCTCACCCCCAAACGTTGCCCACCCAAGGTGATGGGTAGCAAAGGCACGCAGGTGGACTGGCCACTGGCCAAGGTGATGGGGGCCAACCCCCCACTGGACAACAAGTGAGGATCCTCAAAGAGATCTTGGGGCTTGGTGATGGGTGCGAAAGGCAATCCGTGTTTTTCAAACTGGTCGGAGACTTCTTGGGCCGACAAACCACCCAGGCGCTGGCGCAATATGGGCATCATCCACTCGCGAGCCTTGACTCTTGAATTGTTGCTAACGAGTCTTTCATCGACCAACAGATCATCAAAACCAAACGCCCTGCAAAACACGCCCCAAGCCGTGTCGCTCACCACCGCCAAGAAGACCTGCTCGCCATTCAAGAAATCAAACACATCGTAAACACCCCAAGCCGATACCCGTGAAGGCATCGGTGCGGCGGGATGACCCGTGACGGCGAACTGCATCATGTGCTGGGCCATCAATAAGACATTGTTTTCAAAGAGTGCGCTTTGTATCTCCTGACCTAGGCCAGTTTTTTCACGCTCAGCCAATGCCGCCATCACCCCCATGGCACCAAACATGCCCCCCATGATGTCATTCACGCTCGAGCCCGCTCGCAAAGGATCCCCTGGGCGACCCGTCATGTAGGCCATGCCGCCCATCATTTGCACCACCTCATCCAAGGCCGTGCGCTTGTCATAAGGACCAGGCAAGAAGCCTCGGTGACTCACATAAATCAGCCGCGGGTGCTCAGTCTTCAACTGAGCATAGTCGAGCCCGAGCTTGGCCATGGCG
>CAISQQ010000123.1 GCA_903887655.1 uncultured Burkholderiales bacterium | reverse complement strand
CCTGCCCAAGGCTTGGGGCGTTAAAGAATGACAATAAGAGGCATTCACATGAAAAAGTCATCCTTTTTAGCTCAATCCACCCGCACGGTCATGGAGAGAGGTTGTCATTACGTGAGCTCTGAGCGCACCAACATCAAAGAGACCTTTGATCGCATCCGAGCTGAGATGGCGCAAGAGGCGGAGCAAAAAACTCGGCCAGTTGCCAGAATTTACTCAGGATTCAGGGCCATCAAGGCCTGATTCGGCGTTGAAGAGGGGACTGACGTCTTCCCCCTCCTTGGCCCTCCTTGGGTTTTCGCTTTTTTTATCCTAGAGCGCTTTTGATGGCCTGAGATTCATGGTTGAGCGCTGGCAGCCTCGCCGCAAATCAATATTGCAATAGAATGTTCAGCAGTTCAACCTGCAGTTTTAGACTGAGGGTTGACGCGGTCCATTTGGTCAAGCAAAACACAGGATGCCAGAGATCAATACTCAGAGACTCGAGAATTTTGTAGCCCGTTTTACACGCCTCATTGAATCTCAACCCAAGGAAGCCGCATTGCTCACGCAAGGGCGAGAACTTCTCCATGACTTGGTCAAGCAAGATGATTGGCTTGTGGGTGGTTTGCGAGAGCCCCATGCGTCGCACTACCAGCAATACTTGCTGTACCTTGACCCCAAGGAGCGATTTAGCGTGGTGAGTTTTGTTTGGGGACCTGGGCAGTTCACCCCTATTCATGATCACACGGTTTGGGGTCTCATCGGCATGTTGATGGGCTCTGAAAAATGTCAGCCTTATTCCCGCATGTCTGACGGTCGGTGGGTTCCAGCAGGACTGCAGTTGCACCTCCTACCTGGTGATGTGGAGGCTGTCTCTCCACGCTTGGGGGATGTGCACAAAGTGTGGAATGCTTTTTCGGATCAAAGCTCCATCAGCATTCACGTCTACGGCGGCAATATTGGACGAATCTCCAGGCATGTCTATCAGCTCGATGGTCAAACGAAAGAATTTATTTCTGGCTACAGTCCTGTCCCCAGTGTGGTGTCGAGTCAAGCGCATTTGGTGAGGGCTACTCAAGACCGAGCTGCTGACACCGCGCGGCAATCACTTCAGGCAAGCGTTGAGACTGCAGCGGCGGCGACATCGGGCAATGGGGCGCCATCCTCTGTGTCAAACCGTGACAAGTCACTCGACCTGACATCGAACTTGGAGACCACCCACACGACAGCGTCTGCGCCCAGCGCGGTCAAGTCTTGGATGTCCAAGAAGGCCATCGATCAGTCGAGTCCATCGATCCCCAAATCGCTTGCCATGGGCAAAGGCCAGCCCGAGCCAGCCAAGGTTTCGGCGCCCATGTCTGCACCCAGTCCCGTGCCCATTTTTTCGCCCGACCCCCAACCGATGTCCGCGGCCAATGAGGTGCCGCTTGCCAATGCAGGCCCTGCCGTACAAACCTCGCGCTCATGGGGTGCTTCAAAGCCGTCAAGTTCATTGCAGTCTGAATTGGCCATCCAGCCCATTGCCAAGCCTCAGGCACGGCCCGCTTCGATGGAGACTACGCTCACCGTGGGTACGACAAGTTCAATGCGCATGCCTGAGCCTACGCAGACTCGTGCTCTGGATGAACCCAAAGCCGCTCAAGCTTTTCGCCCTTCAGATGAACCGCACGCTGCTGTCTCACCCTCTGCTGGGGAAACACCAAGCGTATCGGCGCTGTGGGTGAGAGAGCGCTTGCTGTCTCGCCAGGAAGTGGCCCTCATCGATTTGAGAGAAGAGGACACTTTTGCCAGGGGACACCCCTTGTTTGCGGCCCAAATGCCGCTCTCGCGTCTTGAAATGGACGCCTACCGGCGTTTGCCGTGCTTAACCTCGCCCATAGTGTTGTACCACGATGAAATTGAGATCACTCTTCTTGCGCGAGAGATTTTGCTGAAAATGGGCTACAAAGCCGTCTTTCTTTTGCAAGACGGTTTGCGAGCGTGGCAGCAGGCCGCCCTAGAGATGTTCATTGACGTGAATGTGCCGAGCAAAGCTTTTGGTGAGTTGGTGGCGGCGCAGAAACACACCCCACACGTGAGTGCGACTCAGTTGAAATTTTGGCTGGATCAAAACGCCGACTTGGTGGTGCTCGACGCCAGGCGTTTTGACGAATACCAAACCATGTCCATCCCCAAGGCGACCAGTGTGCCGGGTGCTGAATTGGTCCTGCGTGCTCGAACCTTGGCTCCTCGCGTGACCACGCGCATCGTGGTCAATTGTGCCGGGCGCACCCGCAGCATTATCGGTGCACAGTCCTTGCTCAATGCTGGTATTCCGAACCCAGTGTGTGCGCTCGAAAATGGCACGATTGGTTGGGTCTTGGCAGGCCAAGCCTTGGAGTCAGGTCGCGATCAAACCTATGGAGCGGTCAACGAGGTCGATTTGAGCAAAGCAAAAATGAGTGCTTTGGCTTTGGCCATTCGCTGTGGTGTCAAACGCATTGACTTGCAAGAGTTTCAAACGATGAGCGCAGAAGCCTCTCGAACGACTTACTTGTTTGATGTGCGCAGCGCTCAAGAGTTTCTCGAAGGCCACCTCCCCAAAGCGATTCATGCCGCGGGTGGTCAATTGGTACAGGAGACGGATCATTTTGTACCGGTGAGGGGTGCGCGCGTGGTGCTCTACGACACTGAAGGCGTGAGGGCAATGATGAGTGCGTCTTGGTTGGCGCAAATGGCTTGGGAGGTTTACGTCATCAAGGACGTCCGCCCAGGCGATCTCACCCGCAAGGACACGCGATATTTTGAACCCCCACAATGGAGTGGCGGCTGTCCCGAAGTCACGCCAGAGCTCCTCAAAGAGTGGTTGGCGCAGAGAAATAATTTGAGCTTGGTGGTGGATCTCTCTTCAAGCGCACATTACGTCAAGCAGCACATTCCTGGCGCTTGGTGGTTGCTTCGCTCCAAGATGAAAGAGGACTTTGCCCGTGTTCACAAAGCCAATCGCTATATTCTTACCAGCGAAGATGGCTTGAGCGCTCGCTTTGCTTGGGCTGAGCTCAGGTCGTGCGTCAAACCCAATGTGGAGATTTTTGTCCTGGTGGGGGGGACCAAGGCTTGGAGTGATAAGGGCTTTTCTCTGCAGCAAGGGGAGTCTTATCTGGCCAGTGCTCGAATCGATCGCTATCAACGACCCTATGAGGGGGTACAAAACTCAGCCCAAGCCATGCAAGCTTACTTGGACTGGGAATACGGACTGGTTGAGCAATTGCGAAAAGACGCAACGCATTTCTTTCGAGTGGTTTAAAGGCAAACGCTGTTGCCAAGGACTGCTAGACCTGAGCCCAATTGAACACGGAGTTGGGTCCGCGTGGAAAGCTGTTGTGAGCCAAGGGTTTGAGTTTGAAACGGTTGGATTGTGTCTGGGGCCTAAGCTCGGCGTTGTCAGAGCTCGTTTGGCTCATGTCAACGGCCGCTTGAAGCGAGACTTCATTCAAAAGCAACTCGGATGAGTGCTGAAACTGTGCAAATATCGACTCAGGACACAGCTTTTCGGGATGAAGGGTGCTGCTTTGCGTGGTTTTTTCTGCCAATCGTGCTTCAAGTTCAAACGGTTCGGCAATTGACCACAACGAGAGACCTTGTAATGTTCCTCGAGTGACATAGCCTCCGCCCGGACCCTTGAAGGATTCGATCAGTTGGCAAGATTTCAAGGTGGCGAAAATCTGCTCCAAACAAGAAATGGACACGTTCATGGCTTGGCTGATTTTTTGCAGGCTCACTGGCCCAGAGCTTTGCAAGAGTCCCAACCAAACCATGGCATTGATGGCATTGACTGATTTTTTAGATAACATAATAAAATAGGAGTTAAGTTACTTAATATATGTATATTATGACCTAAACAAAATATTTAAAGCTGCATAAAACCTATTTTTATATGTGAATTTACAAAAATACCTAAACATTATCTATACAATTAAGGCCCTTGAGGATTCAGTTTGAAATGGGTGAAGAATGACGCAAAATTCGATGCAAGCCACACCTGGGAAGTACAGAATTGGTGCTGTCGCCAAAATGACTGGCGTTTCTGTGGCCACTTTGAGGGTCTGGCAGACACGCCACCGCGTGGTGGAGCCGTCCACGAGTGAAGGTGGACAACGTTTGTACACCGATCAGGAGGTTAAAAAATTGGCCTTGATCAAGGGACTTAACCT
>CAISQQ010000122.1 GCA_903887655.1 uncultured Burkholderiales bacterium | reverse complement strand
GCTCCCCGATTAAGTACTGGCAAGCCGCTTGCATGCGAGCGGTGTCAAGCCGTTGGTGAAACCAGCCCACGCGTTGGTAGGACAAGCTCGGGCGCACCGGTGAGTCCGAGAGCAAGTAGGTGTACTTTCTGGCCCGTGCACTCGCGCGGGCGTGAAAGGTGGGTGGGACCACACGGGCCCATTGCACCGCCACATCGCGGGGCAAGTAGCGGTTGGTGCCCCGAACCCAGGAGCTGTTTTCTCGCACCACAGGGGAGTCAAAGTGCACCACTTGCATCACCGCGTGCACGCCCGAATCGGTGCGTCCTGCGCAGTGGGTTCGAATGGGAAACTGGGTGAACGCTTGCAGGGCTTTTTCCAGTTGGTCTTGCACCGTCAGACCCGAGAGTTGGCTCTGCCAGCCCTCATAGGCCTGGCCCGAGTAGCTGAGCCCCAGGGCGATGCGTTGGCTCACAAGATGGGCTTGGTGAGACTCGCGCGCTCAGCCACGCTCGGCCAACCAAGCGTGGGCGCTTGTGAGCAATTCGCCGGTGGCTTGCTGAGCGATTTCTTGCACAATGGCGCGCGCCGTGTGCTGTTGACCGACTTGCCAGAGTTCTTGCGCCAACTCAAAACGCACTTGCAGCGGATTTTCAAGCGGCTCATTGGGGTGGCTTGCGTAAGGGGGTGCGAGACTTTCCTCATGCAAGGGCAAGTCCAAATCAAAATTCAAGTCGACATGGTCGCTCAGCCGGGTGGGTGAGTTGGCCGAGACGACGGGCTCGCTCACCGCGTCGTGCTCTGCAGGGGAAGCGCTCAGCATGTCTTTGGTCGATGCATGTTGGGGCGCTGGCGCATCGAATGAGCGGGACTCCTGGCGCGCGGCAACGGGGACTTGGGCCCACGCGGGCGGTGCATCGGAGGTCATCGACTCGGGGTCAAGCCATGGCTGGTGATCCGAGTCGTGCAAAGGGGCGTCTGCTTGGGTGGGTGACGGGGGTTTTTGGCGCCACAAAGCGCCCAGGACCAAGATCACCAAGCTCAGTCCCGCCCAAACGGGCGCCAAAGGATGGTCCAACCAATGGGACAGTTGAGGCGCATTCACGCTCAACCACGCCTTGGGAACCGTCCAAGCTTTGGAGAGGGTGGCGCCAACATCGAGGAGCGTCTTTTGCAAGCTCCAAGGCGTTGCTGCATTCTTTGCAATGGCATTGAGATCGTTGATGTTTTGGCTCAGCTCTTGGGCCTTTTGGGCATCGATTTTGGCCTGCGCTTGTTGCGCCAATTCATCTGCCGCTTTGGCCGCTGCGGTGTTGGCCTCACTGAGTTTGAGTTGGTCTTTTTTCTCGCGAGGGGTTTTCGCTTTGGAGCCCACCAGGCCGGAGGCCGTTTGCTTGGTGGTTTTGTCCTGGCCGGGCTTGGCGTTTTGGAGCTTGGCCACCAAGGCGGCACGGTATTGCTCAAAATCAATGTGTTGCAGCTTGACTTGCTCGCTCGCGTCTTTGGGCTTGAGGTTCAGGGCCTCTTCTTTGGTGGGCAGTGTGAGATTGGCGTCGGCTTTGAGGCGGTTGACGTTTTGCGCCATAAATGCATTGGGGTTGGAGCGCAGCAGCCCCATGAGCATCTGATCCAAGCTCACCGCGGCGTCTTTGTACTTCAAGGCCAATTCACTGGCGGTGTCGCCTCGATGGACGGGGACAGGAGAGGTGGCGCTCAAGTTGTCCGAGCTGTCCGTGGGGGCGGAGTCCAGTAGCAAGCCCATCTCTTTGGTGACTTGTCCGCTGGACCAGTGCAGTTGCAAGAGCACATCCAAAAAAGACTGACTCACAGGCTCTTTGCTGGTGACGCTTACAAAGGGCTGACCATTGGCTCGCTTGGCCAAGACGGCCTTGGCACTGTTTAAAACACTGTCAAAACTCGCCCCCAAAGCGGCGTAGGACCCGCGGTCAGCCAAGTTCACCTCCAGCCCCTGTTGCTCCTCGGGTGACAGGCTCTCCAAGTCAAACTCCACCACCAAGGGCTCGCCTTGCTTGGAGAGCATTTTGGCTCTGCCCAAGCCAAGCGCCTGTGCCGGCGAGGTACTCAGACTCAACAGTCCAGCCAAGCTCAGACTCAGCGCCCAAACTCGCAGCGGTGATGGCATTAAATTACGTTGGTAAGTACTCACAATGGTCTTTCGCAATAGTCAACAATGGCTGGATAGCGAAGCAAGGATGACCACCAAGCCCACCATGGAGTCCAAGATCGTGCAGACTCAAATAGCCTAACCCATCCTATTTCAAGACAAATCGCATTTTAGCCAAGCATCGGGCCAAGAAATGGCCATCAACACGATTTGTCATGATTAAAAGCGCTGAAAAACCACGGTTTTAACGCTTGAGGCTCAAGCTGGCAGCTTTGCATCTTGGATTGGGCCTTTGGGACAGAGCAACCCATCGATCCAAAGCACATACCCAAAGCACAAACCCAAAGCAAAAAAACCAACACACAGACCCAGGCGGCCAGTTGGCACCTAGTGAGCCTTTCAACCCAGGGATCCCCGACTGAACGCTGGGTCTCAGTGAGCGTCGAGCACGATGTTGAGCATGCGTCTCAAAGGCTCAGCCGCGCCCCAAAGCAGTTGATCTCCCACCGTGAAAGCGCCCAAATACTCGGGCCCCATGGCCAATTTATGCAAACGACCAATGGGCACCTCAAGGCCACCCGTGACGGCTTGTGGGGTGAGGTAGCGCTCGCTGGCCTCGCGTTCGTTGGGGATGACTTTGACCCAGTCGTTGGCGTGGGCCAAGAGCTGTTCAACCTCAGACAAGGGCAGGTCTTTTTTGAGCTTGATCGTGAGCCCTTGGGAGTGACAGCGCATGGCGCCCACTCTCACGCACAGGCCATCGATGGCAACGCTGCCAGGGCTTCTGAAGCTGGGCAGGCCCAAAATCTTATTGCACTCCGCACCGCCTTTCCACTCCTCTTTGCTTTGTCCATGCTCCAGCGGCACGTCGATCCAGGGAATGAGGCTGCCCGCCAAAGCGCTGCCTCGAAAATTCTTCACAGGAAAATCGCTCGATCTGAGCGTTTGGGTGACTTTCCTGTCGATCTCCAAAATGGCACTGGCAGGATCGGCAAGCTCGGCCTTCACGCTGTCGTGCAAGGCCCCCATTTGCAACAGAAGTTCGCGCATATTTTGAGCGCCAGCGCCAGAAGCGGCTTGGTAAGTCATGGCCGAGACCCACTCCACCATGCCCGCCTTGAAGAGTCCGCCCATGGCCATGAGCATCAAGCTCACGGTGCAGTTGCCCCCAATCCAGTTGCGATTGCCGCTGTCCAAAGCACTGTCAATCACGTGGCGATTCACGGGGTCCAGGATGATCACCGCATCGGGCGTCATCCTGAGCGTGGAGGCGGCATCAATCCAGTGTCCGTTCCACCCGTTTGATCGAAGCTTGGGGTGGATCTCTTGGGTGTACTCACCGCCTTGGGTGGTGATGATGATGTCGCACTGCATGAGACTCGTGAGATCGTGGGCGTCCAACAACACGCCCGCGCTGTTGCCCAATTGGGGTGCTTGGCCTCCGGCATTGGAGGTCGTGAAGAACAGCGTCTCAACACGATCAAAGTCACCTTCTTGGCGCATGCGGTCCATCAAGACGGAGCCCACCATGCCGCGCCAGCCCACCATACCTAACGTTTTTTTTGCTTGACTCATTTGCGCTCACTCCATTGTAAAAATCAAACGCCTGACTTGACCAAACCGCTCAAGGCCTTGGCCACCGCATCTCCCATCTCCTGGGTGTTGACTCGAGTGCAGCCTTCGCTGAAGATGTCACCGGTTCTGAGCCCCGCTTGGAGCACAGAGCTCACCGCTTCTTCAATGAGAAGAGCCGCTTGGGGCTCTTGCAGCGAGAACTTGAGCATCATGGCCGCCGACAAGATCGTGGCCAATGGGTTGGCAATGCCTTGGCCAGCAATGTCGGGTGCACTGCCATGACTGGGCTCGTAAAGACCTTGGTTGTTGGCGTTCAAAGAGGCCGAGGGCAGCATGCCAATGGAGCCCGTGAGCATGGCGGCCTCATCGGACAAAATATCGCCAAATAAATTCCCCGTGACCAAGACGTCAAATTTCTTGGGCTCTTTGACCAGTTGCATGGCCGCATTGTCGACATACATGTGGTCCAAAGCAACGTCAGGGTACTGAGCGGAGACTTGAATCACCACGTCACGCCAAAACTGAGAGGTCTCGAGCACATTGGCTTTGTCCACGCTGGTCAAGCGTTTGGAGCGTTTTTGCGCCGCTTGAAACGCCACATGGGCGATGCGCTCGATCTCAGGGCGTGAGTAGCGCATCGTGTCAAAGGCCTCGGGGGCGCCCGGAAAATGCCCATCGGTGGCCACCCTTTGTCCGCGTGGCTGACCGAAATAAATGTCACCGGTGAGCTCTCGGATGATCAAAATATCGAGCCCCGCAATCAGCTCATTCTTGAGGGAGGATGCACCCACGAGCTGTGGGTAACAAATCGCGGGTCTGAAATTGGCAAACAGCCCCATGTTTTTTCTCAGGCCCAAAATCGCTTGCTCGGGCCGCAAGGGTCTGTCGAGTTTGTCGTATTTCCAGTCGCCGACTGCACCAAACAAAACGGCATCCGACTTCATGGCCAGCTCCAAGGTGCTGGCAGGCAAGGGGTGGCCGTGCACATCGTAAGCACTGCCACCGACCAAGGCCTCGTGCATTTCCAAGTCCAGCTTCAAAACCGACAAAACCTTCAAGGCTTCGCGGACAATTTCTTGTCCAATGCCGTCGCCAGCAAGCACTGCAATAGTTTTCATCATCAATCCAATATGAGTGGGGTGTGGGTGAGTCTCACCGCGGCATCAACGCCCAGCGCTGTGCAGCAAAAGAGGCCCGCTTGACGCTGGGCATCAAGCGGCCAAGGTGTGCGCCAGCCAGGGTTGTGTGGTGAGCCGGTGAGCTTCGAAGTCGCGGATTTTTTGCGAGTGCATGAGCGTGAGTCCAATGTCGTCCAATCCATTGATCAAGCAGTGTTTGCGAAAAGCCTGAACTTCAAAGGGGTAGGACTCACCGTCGGGCGAGAGCACCACTTGAGAGGCCAAATCAACGGTGAGCTCAAAGCCCACAAAGCCAGTGACCTGCGCAAACAAGTGATCAATCACCCGCTCTGGCAACACGATGGGCAACAAGCCATTTTTAAAGCAGTTGTTGAAAAAGATATCGGCGTAACTGGGGGCCAAAATTGCTCGAAAGCCGTATTGGTCTATCGCCCAGGGGGCGTGCTCGCGCGAGGACCCACAACCAAAGTTCTTGCGCGCGAGCAAAATTGACGCACCTTGGTAGCGCGGCAAGTTCAAGACAAAGTCAGGATTGATTTTGCGGCTGCTCGGGTCTTGACCCGGTTCACCATGGTCCAAGTAGCGCCATTCGTCAAACAAGTTGGGACCAAATCCGGTTTTCTTGATGGACTTGAGAAATTGCTTGGGGATGATCGCATCCGTGTCCACATTTTCGCGGTCCATGGGTGCCACGAGGCCCTTGTGGAGTGTGAATTTTTGCATGGTCTTGTCCTTTTTCTTCTTTCAACTCACTCAGGAAAACTGGCGAACATCAACAAAGTGCCCATGAATGGCAGCGGCGGCTGCCATGGCCGGTGAGACCAAATGGGTGCGCCCTCCGGCGCCTTGGCGGCCCTCAAAATTGCGGTTGCTCGTGGAGGCGCAGCGCTCTTGGGGCTCGAGCTTGTCGGCGTTCATGGCCAAGCACATGGAGCATCCTGGCTCGCGCCATTCAAAACCCGCGGCTTTGAAGATCACATCCAAGCCTTCGCGCTCGGCTTGCTCTTTGACCAAGCCAGAGCCGGGCACAATCAAAGCGAGCTTGATGTTTTTGGCCACTTTTTGCCCGATGTGTTTGACCACCCGAGCGGCCTCTCGCATGTCCTCGATGCGCGAGTTGGTGCACGAGCCAATGAAGACCTTGTCCACATGGATGTCGGCGATCGCTTTGCCAGGCTCAAGACCCATGTAGACCAACGCGCGTTCGATGGCCAATCTCTTGGCGGGGTCGCGCTCTTTGTCCGGATCGGGCACGCTCGCCGCAATATCGAGCACCATCTCTGGCGACGTTCCCCAGGTCACTTGGGGGGCAATGGCGCTGCCGTCCAAATCCACCACGGTGTCAAAATGCGCATCGTCGTCGGAGTGCAAAGTCTTCCAGTAGCTTGCGGCCAAGTCCCACTCCACGCCCTTGGGCGAGAGCAGTCGATCCTGGGTGTAGGCCAGTGTTTTTTCATCAACCGCGACCAAGCCCGCGCGAGCACCGGCTTCAATGGCCATGTTGCATAGCGTCATGCGCCCCTCCATGGACAAGCCGCGGATCACACTGCCGCCAAATTCAATCGTGTGGCCCGTGCCACCCGCCGTCCCAATGCGACCAATGATGGCGAGCACAACATCCTTGGCGGTACAGCCCTTGGCCAAGTTGCCGTTCACGCGCACCAGCATGTTTTTGGCTTTTTTGGCCAACAGCGTTTGAGTGGCAAGCACGTGCTCGACTTCGCTCGTGCCGATGCCATGCGCCAGTGCGCCAAAGGCGCCATGGGTTGAGGTGTGAGAGTCTCCACAAACGACCGTCATGCCAGGCAAGATCGCACCGTTTTCTGGGCCAATCACGTGCACAATGCCTTGTCGCTTGGAGAGGAAGGGGAAGTAGGCCGCAGCGCCGTATTCCTTCATGTTGTCATCCAAGGTGGTGACTTGCTCTTTGCTGATGGGGTCGGTGATGCCGTCGTATCCCAACTCCCAGCCTGTGGTGGGGGTGTTGTGGTCAGCCGTGGCCACCACGGAGCTGATGCGCCAGACCGGGCGATGGGCTTGTCTGAGCCCTTCATATGCTTGTGGTGAGGTGACTTCATGCACCAAATGGCGATCGATGTAGAGCACAGCGGTGCCGTCTTCTTCGCTGTGCACCACGTGTTCGTCCCAAATCTTGTCGTAGAGCGTTCGTCCCATGATGATTCTTCTTTCTTGCGCAACGGATAGAGGGACTATTTTAGGCGTTAAGCGCCACTTTTGCTCCGAGCTTGTTAATTTTTCTCAAGGGTTTGCCAGGGGACGTAAAAAAAGCGACCCCGATGCGTCGGGGTCGCTTTCATGCGGTGGTGGGCCTTGGAAAGGCCAAAAATTCAGCCTTTCTTCAACGCTTGGTCAGCGCGCAGCTTCAGCGCTTGGCAATCGGTTGCACATCGCGGCGCACAGCGCCGGTGAAGAGCTGACGAGGACGGCCGATTTTGTACTCGGGGTCGGCAATCATCTCGTTGAGTTGGGCAATCCAGCCCACGGTTCTGGCCAGGGCAAAAATGCCGGTGAACATATTGACCGGAACGCCAATGGCGCGCTGCACGATGCCGGAGTAGAAGTCCACGTTGGGGTAGAGCTTTCGTTGCACAAAGTAGTCGTCTTCCAAGGCGATTTTTTCAACCGCTTTGGCCAACTTGAACAAGGGATCGTTTTCTAGGCCCAACTCGGCCAACACTTCGTTGCAGGTCTCTTGCATGAGCTTGGCACGGGGGTCGTAGTTTTTGTAAACGCGGTGGCCAAAACCCATGAGCTTGACGCTCGAGTTTTTGTCCTTGACTTGCTCCATGAATTCGCCCACTTTGGCCAATCCACCGGCGGCTTGCAACTCACCGAGCATGTTCAAGCACGCTTCATTGGCGCCGCCGTGAGCGGGGCCCCACAGACAAGCAACACCGGCAGCAATGGCAGCAAAGGGGTTGGTGCCAGACGAGCCGCAAAGGCGAACCGTGGACGTGGAGGCATTTTGCTCATGGTCGGCGTGCAAAATAAAGATGCGGTCCAAAGCGCGCTCAAGCACGGGGTTGACCACATAATCTTCACAAGGGTTGCCAAACATCATGCGCAAAAAGTTACCCGCATAGCTCAGTTCATTTCTGGGGTAAAGGTGGGGTTGGCCAATGCTGTATTTGTAAGCCATGGCGACCAAGGTGGGCATTTTGGCAATCAAGCGGATGGCGGAGATGGCGCGGTGCTCTGGATTGTTGATGTCGGTGCTGTCGTGGTAAAAGGCCGATAGTGCCCCCACCAAACCCGTCATCACGGCCATGGGGTGGGCATCACGCCTGAAGCCGCGCAAGAAAAAGTGCATTTGCTCATTGACCATGGTGTGCTGGGTCACCAAGTGAGAGAACTCGTGCTTTTCGGTGGCGTTGGGCAAATTGCCTTTGAGCAGCAAATAGCACGTCTCCATGAAGTTGCACTCGGTGGCCAACTGCTCGATGGGGTAGCCGCGGTAGAGCAACTCGCCTTTGTCGCCATCAATGTAGGTGATGGCCGATTCGCACGACGCGGTGGACAAAAATCCAGGATCGTAAGTGAACATGCCCGACTGGCCGTAAAGTTTGCGAATATCGATCACATCCGGGCCAATCGTGCCGTGGTAGACCGGCATCTCAACATTGGGAGCCCCATTGGTGAACGATAAAGTGGCTTTGTAATTGGCGAGGTTCATGATTGCATTTTCCTTTGTCTTTTGGGGGCGCCCAAACCTTGGGCCTGACACATCTTAGCGCCTGAGCATGTTCAACACCCGATCGCGCTCAGGTGTAAAAAATGAGGGTTCAAGCTCATTTCTTTTGAGCAATAAATCCAATAAGTCGTTGTCCGACAGATCCATTAAATCATACAAAGCTTGGGCTTGTGAAACAGTCAAGTTTTGTGCGTGTTGCTCAAAAAAAGATTGGATCAACAAGTCGTTTTCAAGCAGACCTCGCCGACAACGCCAGCGCAACTTGCTGTACTCCCGAGCACCCAAAGGGGCTCGGGGGTCCAATCCTTGCAAAAAAGTGTCGATCACGTTCATGGCAGCACGGCGAGTGGTGAGGGGTCAATCAGCGGATGGAATTCAAGCGTTTAAATGGCGCGACGAACCATCAACTCTTTGATTTTGCCAATCGCTTGTGTGGGGTTCAAGCCCTTGGGACACACATCGACACAGTTCATGATGGTGTGGCAGCGAAAGAGTCGGTACGGGTCTTCCAGGTTGTCGAGTCGCTCGCCGGTGGCTTGGTCTCGGCTGTCGGCAATGAAGCGGTAGGCTTGCAAAAGACCGGCAGGGCCGACAAACTTGTCGGGGTTCCACCAAAACGAGGGGCAGCTCGTGGAGCAGCTCGCGCACAAAATACACTCGTACAAACCATTGAGCTCATCGCGCTCCTCCGGTGACTGTAAGCGCTCCTTCTCAGGGGGCAGTGTGTCGTTGACCAAATACGGCTTGATGGAATGGTATTGCTTGAAAAACTGCGTCATGTCCACAATCAAGTCACGCACAACGGGCAGACCGGGCAGCGGCTTGAGCACGATGGTTTGGGGCAGACTCAGCATGTTGGTGAGGCATGCCAGACCATTTTTACCGTTGATATTCATCGCATCTGAGCCACAGACGCCTTCGCGGCAAGAGCGGCGAAAGGAGATGCTGGGGTCGAGTTGTTTGAGTTTCATCAGCACATCGAGGAGCATGCGCTCATGCCCATCGAGTTCGATTTGGATGGTCTGCATGTAGGGCTTGGCATCTTTGTCGGGATCGTAGCGGTAGATCTGAAAGGTACGGGTTTGCATAAAGTGCTCCAAGGGACAATGGGGGGAAGAATTCGGTGAGGGACTTGGGGAAAATTAGAAGGTTCGAACTTTCAGCTCAATGCTCTCAACCGTGAGCGGCTTCATGTTCACGGGCTTGTAGCTCAAGCGGTTGCCCTCGGAGTACCACAAGCTGTGCTTGAGCCACTCTTCGTCGTTTCTGCCGTTGGGGTGGGCTGGGCTGTCCGCATAGTCGTCCACGGTGTGCGCGCCTCGGCTCTCGTGGCGAGCGGCGGCTGAGACCATGGTGGACTGCGCGCATTCAATCAAGTTGTCCACTTCCAAGGCCTCGATGCGAGCGGTGTTGAAGACTTTGGAGTGGTCCTTGAGGCCAATGTTTTTGGTGCGCTCCCTGAGCTCGGCGATCTTGTGCACGCCTTCGTCCATGACCGCTTGGGTGCGGAAAACGCCAGCATGCTCTTGCATGGCCGAGCGAATATCGTCGGCCACCACTTGCGCGTATTCGCCGTTGGTGTTGGCCTCCAAACGGGCCACCCGTGAACGCGTGAAGTCGGCCGCATCTTTGGGCAGGGGTTTGTGGTTTTTGGTGGTGCGGTGAAAGTCAATGATGTGGTTGCCCGCGGCGCGCCCAAAGACCAACAAGTCGAGCAGTGAATTGGTGCCCAAGCGGTTCGCGCCATGCACCGACACGCAAGAGCACTCGCCCACGGCATAAAGCCCTTGAACGGGCTCGTTGTGGTTGCTGCCCGATTGAGTGACCACTTGGCCGTGGATGTTGGTGGGAATGCCCCCCATTTGGTAATGGATGGTGGGCACCACTGGAATGGCTTCTTTGGTGATGTCCACGTTGGCGAAATTGAGTCCAATCTCGTACACCGAGGGCAGGCGTTTCATGATGGTCTCTGCGCCCAAGTGATCGAGTTTCAACAGCACATAGTCTTTGTTGGGGCCGCAGCCTCGACCCTCTTTGATCTCTTGGTCCATGGAGCGAGAGACAAAGTCCCTGGGCGCCAAGTCCTTGAGTGTTGGAGCGTAGCGCTCCATGAAGCGCTCGCCATTGGAGTTGAGCAAAATGGCGCCCTCACCGCGGCAGCCTTCGGTGAGCAGCACGCCCGCACCGGCCACACCAGTGGGGTGGAATTGCCAAAACTCCATGTCTTCGAGGGGAATACCTGCTCGTGCGGCCATGCCAAGGCCGTCGCCTGTGTTGATGAAGGCGTTGGTGGAGGCTTTGAAGATGCGACCCGCGCCGCCAGTGGCCAATAGGACTGTTTTGGCTTGCAAGATGTACATCTCGCCCGTTTCCATCTCTAAAGCGGTGACGCCCACCACATCGCCTTCTTGATCGCGAATGATATCGAGTGCCATCCATTCGACAAAGAAGCTGGTTTTGGCTTGAACGTTTTGCTGGTACAGGGTGTGCAGCATGGCATGCCCGGTGCGGTCGGCCGCAGCACAGGCGCGCTGAACGGGCTTTTCGCCATAATTGGCGGTGTGTCCACCAAAGGGGCGCTGGTAGATGGTGCCGTCTGGGTTGCGGTCAAAGGGCATGCCCATGTGCTCCAAGTCATAGACCGCATGGGGGGCCTCACGGCACATGAACTCAATCGCGTCTTGGTCGCCCAGCCAGTCCGAGCCCTTGACGGTGTCGTAAAAATGATAGTGCCAGTTGTCCTCAGACATATTGCCCAGTGACGCGCCAATACCCCCCTGGGCCGCCACCGTGTGCGATCGAGTGGGGAAGACTTTGGAGAGCACGGCCACATTGAGTCCAGCACGGGCGAGTTGAAGAGAGGCGCGCATACCAGAACCACCGGCGCCCACAATGACAACGTCAAATTTGCGCTGCACCATTGAATGTGTTGAAGTCATAACTTAGAGTCTCCAAAGAACTTGAATTGCCCAGCCCATGCATGCGATGAGCCAAACCAGGGTGAAAATTTGCAAAACCAAGCGAATGCCCACGGGCTGGACATAATCCATCCAAATGTCTCTCATGCCCACCCAAGCGTGGTAGGCCAGCGATAAGATCACGGTGAAAGTGATGGCTTTCATCCATTGGCTGCTGAAAATACCAGCCCACTTGTCGTAACCGATCTCCCCTTTGGTGAGGAGAACTTGGGCCAAGAGCAATAAAGTGAACAAGGCCATGATGGCGGCCGTGACCCGTTGGGCCAACCAGTCTCTCAAGCCGTAGTGGGCACCGACAACGATGCGTTTGGATCCGTAATTGACTGACATGTCTAAATCTCCTGAAAATAAGTGGGGTGGGTTGGTGGTACCAAGGCGCTCAGTACAAACCAAATAGCTTGGCCCCAAGAATGACCGTCAGCCCCAGGCTCAGCACCAACGTGACCACGGCACTTTGGTGCCCAAAGGTCTTGTCGACAGCGTGGTGGGTGTCCATGTACAAATGCCTCACGCCAGCGCACAAATGGTGCAAATAGGACCACAGGAGTCCCAAGACCACCAGTTTCACGAACCATGCGGGAATGAAGCCCACACCGACTTGAAAAACCGAGGAAAAGCGCGAAAACGAAATCTCTGAAGAGACCGACACATCAAACAACCAGATGATGAACGGCAACAACAAAAACATCACGGCGCCGCTCACGCGGTGCAAAATCGACACCCAGCCGGCCGCAGGCAGGCGGTAGGTGGGCAAATCTTTCAGGGCATTGATGTTCCTGAAGATGGGGCGTTTTTTGGCAATCTCGGTCATACAACAGCTCTTTCTTGTTTTACTGGAATTGAAAATCAAGTCCCAATGGATTTCAAAATTCTATTGCAATGCAATATGAAATGAACTCTAGGGGTCGCAAAAGGGTTAAAAATAAACATTGATGCTGGTTAATTTTTGTTTTTTGAAGTCTTTCGGATTAGTTCAGCTCGTTTTGGTAGTGGTGATGATCGGTGCGATAAATGGCTTTGCGCAACTCCATGGGAATATCTTGGTAGGTGAAGGAGATGCGTTGAACACTCAGCAGTGCACTGCCTGGGGGGACTTCCAGGAGTGTTGCATCCTTGGTGCTGGCGCTCACGGCTCGGATTTTTTCCTGAGCCTTGACCATGCGAACACCGTAGGTGGTTTCAAAAAGCGCGTAGGTCGGCCCTGGATAAAGTCTGAGCTCCTCGGTGTGCAAGCCCTTGAAGGGGTTTTGCGGCAAGTACAGGTCTTCCAAGATGGTGGGCTGGTGAGCGAATGACAAAATTCGACGAATATGCACGACCCCATCTCCCTTTTTGAGATCCAAGTTGTGTGCAACTTCCACGCTTGCCTTGACCCGTTTGCACCACAAAATATGGCGCGAAGGTGGGATGTTGGGTTTGGACAGTGGACTGGGGTCATTGGGCACCAATTTTAAAAACCGGTATTGAACACCGACTTCGTGATGGGTGGCCACAAAGGTGCCCACGCCTTGGCGGCGAATGAGCAAATTGTCCATGGCCAACTCATCGATGGCTTTGCGCACCGTGCCTTGGCTGACTTGGTAGCGAGAAGCCAATTCGATCTCACTGGGGATCGGCTCGCCAGGGCGCCATTCGCCCGCTTTCAAGCTTTGCAAAATCAAGGCTTTGATCTGTTGATAAAGCGGGCTAAACAAAGGAATGGCATGGGGCGCTTTGGCAGGCTTGGGGTCGCGTTCGGTGCTCGCCTTGGCACCCAGGCGAGCCTGGGGCTTTGAAGTGGCCTTGGGCGAGTGCTCGCGACTCAAGCGCTGGGTCCTCTCACTGTCGCTGGGCAATGCCTCTGGGCTCGAGACGACAGCAGAGGGGTTGGGAGCGTTCATGGCAAAAGTCGGCCTGCGTGGGTGTGTTTGGAGGTGGGTGCTTGGGTCTGCACTAAAACGGTGCTCTGTTCATGGCTTCATTATAATACCAGTCTTCTATAAGACAGAAGAGCTTGGAGCGGGCCTTTTAGGCGTTACACTCGAGGGTGAAGACCAACGAGTCATTTTTTTCTTTTATTTTTTCAATTGGAGTGATCTCATGAGTAAAAAGCCTGTGCACGTTGCGGTAACTGGAGCGGCCGGTCAAATTGGGTATGCCTTGTTGTTTCGCATTGCTTCAGGCGAGATGCTCGGACGCGATCAACCGGTGATTCTTCAACTCTTGGAAGTTCCCGACGAAAAGGCCCAAAAAGCTCTCAAAGGCGTCATGATGGAGCTCGAAGATTGTGCTTTCCCGCTGCTCTCCAATATGCACGCCTATGACAATCCGACTGCGGCCTTCAAGGACACGGATTACGCTTTGTTGGTGGGTGCTCGCCCGCGCGGCCCAGGCATGGAGCGTGCTGATTTGTTGGCCGCCAATGCTCAAATTTTTACCGCCCAAGGCAAAGCCTTGAATGCCAGCGCATCCCGTGATGTTCGCGTTTTGGTCGTGGGCAACCCTGCCAACACCAACGCCTACATTGCCATGAAGAGCGCGCCTGATTTGCCACGCGAGAACTTCACCGCCATGCTGCGTTTGGACCACAACCGTGCGGCCAGTCAAGTGGCGCTCAAAACAGGCCATGCCGTTGGCGACATTGAGAAATTGTGCGTTTGGGGTAACCACTCTCCCACCATGTATGCGGACTATAGGTTTGCCACCATCGCCGGCAAGCCTGTCAAAGACATGATCAACGACCAAGAATGGAATGCCAATGTGTTCTTGCCAACCGTTGGCAAGCGCGGTGCTGCCATCATCGATGCGCGCGGATTGTCCTCGGCAGCGTCGGCGGCCAATGCAGCCATTGACCACATGCACGACTGGGCCTTGGGCACCCACGGTCACTGGGTCACCATGGGTATCCCATCCAATGGCTGGTATGGCATTCCCAAAGACACCATGTTTGGGTTTCCCGTGACTTGTGAAGGCGGTAAATACCATGTGGT
>CAISQQ010000121.1 GCA_903887655.1 uncultured Burkholderiales bacterium | reverse complement strand
GTCATATCAGGTAGGAGGAGCTCGTGGGGGCGATTGTGTGGCCATGGGCCAAGAGACCTGGGCGCACGCTCGCGTCTGCAGCACAGATGGCTCGCACTTGCGGCGGGCATCGTTCACACGCCTATTGTCCCTCAGACCGAGCTCTGGGGGCAACTGCACCTGAATTTACATTGTAAACACGCCCACTCACGCGGACAAACACGCCCACTGCAGGGGCAGGGCTGCGCCGAGGGGCCTGGCGCGCAATGGGCACAGGGATAGCGCCCGGGGTGACAAGCGCATCAGCCCCAAAAGCGCCAAAAGCACCAAAAGCCCTCAAAGTCGCCCTCCCGACCCACCCCAAAGTGAGTGCAGTGGCGTTGGCTGCGCTCTTGTCCTGCGCGGGATGCGGGCGACTCAAGGCCTTGGCGTGTGGGTGCAAGAAATAAGTCGGGGAAGTCCGCCAGGGACATTCAAAATCGCTATCATGGAGGGTTGTTTTTTCGGGTAGCTCGTGCAGTGAATTCATC
Organism: uncultured Burkholderiales bacterium; assembly: GCA_903887655.1. Lineage (GTDB taxonomy): Bacteria > Pseudomonadota > Gammaproteobacteria > Burkholderiales > Burkholderiaceae_C > Limnohabitans. Next base: position 2,792 of record CAISQQ010000121.1, on the reverse strand, counting down.
GCTTGAAGGCCCATATTTGGGCGAAAAATTAAAGCCACTGGCCAGTGCCAGTGAGGGGCCCAGCCGTGCGCAGCACCCGGGCGGTGTTATCAGCATCCGAGGTGCGCGCACCCACAATCTCAAAAACGTCGATCTCGATTTGCCCCGGCACCAATTGGTGGTGATCACGGGTCTGTCGGGCTCGGGCAAGTCCAGTCTCGCGTTTGACACCTTGTATGCCGAGGGTCAACGCCGCTACGTGGAGAGTTTGTCGGCCTACGCCAGACAGTTTTTGCAAAGAATGGACAAGCCCGATGTGGATTTGATCGAGGGCTTGTCGCCAGCCATTTCGATCGAGCAAAAGGCCACCAGCCACAATCCGCGCTCCACGGTGGGCACGGTCACTGAAATCCATGACTATTTGAGGCTCTTGTTTGCCCGAGCCGGCACACCCCATTGCCCTGAGCATGGGGTGGCGCTGCAGTCTCAAACCGTCTCGCAAATGGTGGACACCGTGCTCGGCCTGCCCAGTGACACGCGCATCATGATTTTGGCGCCTTTGGCGCGCGGTAAAAAAGGCGAGTTTGCGGATCAATTGACGGCGCTGGAGATGCGCGGCTTTGTGCGTTTTCGCTTGGGGGCTGTCGTTTATGAAGCGAGCGAAATGCCCGCGTTGAAAAAGAATGAAAAGCACGATCTGGATGTGGTGGTTGATCGACTGAAGGTTCGCCCAGACGTGGCCCAACGTCTCGCCGAGAGTTTTGAAGCGGCATTGGGTGTGGCCCAGGGGCGTGCAATCGTGCTCGATATGGACACCGGGCAAGAGCGCAGTTTCAACGCCCAGTTTGCCTGCCCCGTGTGCCACTTCTCCATGGGAGAGCTCGAGCCCCGGTTGTTTTCCTTCAACTCCCCAACGGGGGCTTGCACCGCGTGTGAAGGCTTGGGTGAGGAGTCTTTCTTTGACCCAGCGCGGGTGGTGGCCTTCCCGTCGCTGAGCCTGGCCAGTGGTGCCATCAAAGGCTGGGACCAGCGCAATGCGCAGTACTTTGCCTTGCTCGAAAGCTTGGCCAAGCACTACCAGTTTGACCTCGACACCGCTTTTGAGGACCTCCCCCCAGACATTCAGCACGCTGTCTTGCAAGGCTCAGGCGCGCAAGAGATCCGCTTTACCTATGTGCTGCAAGAGGCCGGTAAAGGCCCGAAAAAAACCACCAAAACCCATCCCTTTGAAGGCGTTTTGCCCAACATGGCCCGGCGCTATGCCGAAACCCAGTCGAGTGTCATCAAAGAGGAGTTGGCGCGCTTTAAAAGCATGCGTGCTTGCGTGACGTGTGGGGGTGCGCGTTTGCGTCTGGAGGCCTTGCATGTGCGCTTGGGGGAAGGCCCCAACGCCAAAGGACTGCCCCAGGTGAGCGGCATGACCTTGGGGGAATCGTACCGCTATTTCCAGGGCTTGACGCTCACTGGCGCCAAGGCCGAGATCGCCGCGAAGGTGGTGCAAGAGATCGTGGCGCGGCTGAAGTTCTTGAACGATGTGGGCTTGAGTTATTTGAGTCTGGACCGCCGAGCGGAGACCTTGTCCGGGGGCGAGTCGCAGCGCATTCGACTCGCCTCTCAAATTGGCTCGGGTTTGACGGGTGTGATGTATGTGCTCGATGAGCCCAGCATTGGACTGCACCAGCGCGACAACGATCGATTGATTGAAACCTTGAAGCATTTGCGCGACATTGGCAACTCGGTGTTGGTGGTTGAGCACGATGAGGACATGATCCGCGCGGCCGACTACTGTGTCGACATGGGGCTTGGGGCGGGCATCCACGGGGGAGCGGTGATTGCGCAAGGCACCCCGCAAGAAGTGCAAAACAACCCCGCGTCCTTGACCGGTCGCTACTTGTCGGGGGCACTCTCGATCGCCGTGCCCGCGCGCCGACATGCGTGGTTGCCTCTCACCAGCGAGCGAGGCGATGACACCCTGCCCGTCAAATTGGCCAAGCCCAAAGTGCGCATGGAGTCTGCCAGCGCCTTGAGTCGTGGCATTCCAATCTCACGCGCGAGCCAAGTCGTCAAAGAAGAGCCTGCGCACCCTTTTGCCAAGCTGCGCGCCGAGCAAGCCAAAGGAGCGGGCGAGGCCAGCGCGTTAGCACTGGGGAGCGACAGTGTTTCCGCCGACGCGCTCAGCACGGGCGCCGCTTTATTGAGCGCTGGCGCGCTCGCGGACCCTAGGCTCGCGAGCCCCAACGGCAAGTGTTTGCAGGTCAAGGCCGCCCGAGGCAACAATTTGCAAAACGTGGACGTCAAAATCCCTGTTGGGCTCATGACCTGTGTGACGGGGGTGTCTGGTTCGGGCAAATCCACCTTGGTCAACGACACCTTGTACGCCGCTGCCGCCAAGCACCTGTACCGCGCCCACGATGAGCCCGCGGCCCATGATGAGATTTTGGGGCTCGAGTATTTTGACAAAGTGATCAACGTGGACCAGTCGCCCATTGGGCGCACCCCACGCAGCAACCCGGCCACCTACACCGGGCTCATGACCCCCATTCGGGAGTTGCTCGCTGAAATGCCCATGGCGCGCGAGCGCGGTTATGGTGCGGGGAGGTTTTCCTTCAACGTCGAGGGGGGTCGTTGCGAAGCATGCCAAGGCGACGGGGTGGTCAAAGTGGAGATGCATTTCTTGCCCGACGTTTATGTGCCTTGTGACATTTGTCACGGCAAGCGCTACAACCGCGAAACCTTGGAAGTGCTCTACAAGGGCAAGAACATTGCCCAAATTTTGGACCTCACGGTGGAGGCGGCCATCCATTGCTTTGATG
>CAISQQ010000120.1 GCA_903887655.1 uncultured Burkholderiales bacterium | reverse complement strand
GGCAGACCTTCCCCAGCAAAAAGCAACCAAGCCAGGCCCGCCATCACGGCAAAAATCGGTGCATCCAAGGCCAGCATGGTGAGGAGTGCAAGATAGACCAAGACCTTGGGGGCCTCTTCAAGGATGCCCATTTGCGCAATGGCGAACCCCAAAGCGCACAGGGCCAAGGCCCCGCCGTGGGCCAAGGCAGTCGAGAGGAGAGCCGGGAGGGCGTCGGCCCCCAAGGCGTTGACTGCGCGAGCACCCAGGCGAATGCCAATGAGTGCGAACCCCAAGGGCAACAATCCCTGGGCATAGGCCAAGGGCAGGCCATAGGACAAGGTGTGGGCCGAGTCCCATTCGGAGGCAGCGAGCTCCCAGCCCGCAAAGCTCAGTCCTCCGCACATCACGGCACTCATGACCAAGCCCGCCGTCTGGGTGAGCAGGCTCGCCTGGGGGTTCTTGAAATAGCGCCCGACATTGCCCAAACGCGCAAGTCCGCCGTGACGCTCTGCCGCCAGCGCACCGAGCATGGACATCACCAGTCCCAGGTGCTGAACCAAGGAGGCTGCGTTGTCAATGCCGCGCGCTTGCCAAGGCCTGAGCAGCATCTCCAGCACAGGAATGAGCATCATGCACAGCAAAGCGCCAGCGGCCAGCGCATTGTCCAATGAACGGTTGGAAGAGTGGTTGGAAGAGTGGTTGGAGGAGGACGTCATCATGAGTCCTGGTCAAGCTCAGGGCTTGGAACACCCCACCACAAGCCGCGGCCAGACCAGCAAGGTGCAAGCAGCAGGCTCATTTGGCGTGTTGGGCCCGGTAGGCCTTGAGGTGCACAAACACCTCGTCAAAGGTCTCGGCAGGCACCAAGGTCCCGCGGATTTTGGGGTACAACTTGTCGGCCAAATCATTCCATTCTTTGAGCTGTTCGGCATTGGGTTTGTTCACGTGCAAACCTCTTTTTTGCATGGCTTGGACGGCCTCATCGACTTCTTTGCGCGCTTGTACACGGATGTTGGCGCCGGCCGTGTCACATGCCGCGCGCATTTGTGACTGCAAGGATGGACTCATCTCGTCCCAGCTTTTTTTGGTGATCACGATCGCGCCCACAATGGGCGCCCAGTTGATCTCCAGCATGTTGTTGGCGGTGTTGTAGATTTGAGTGGCAAGGGCAAAGTAGGGGGTCGACGGGACCACATTGATCATGCCAGTTTGGATGGAGGGCAAGATGTCGGTGGGCTCTAAGGGAACTGGGGTGTAGCCCAGGGATTTCATCAGTTCTTGCTGAGCGTTTTCTCCTCCCCAGGCAAAGAACTTCATTTTTTTATAGTCATCGGGTCTGAAGGCGGGGTCTTTTGAGAAAAACCGCACCCAACCCGCGTCCCCCCAGGCCAACACCACAAAGCCTTTGTCCAAAAAGCGCTTCTCCATGCTGGCGCGCATTTGCTCGCGCACATAATCCAACTCCTCCCAGTTCTTAAAGAGGAGTGGCATGGCTTGGAGGGCCGAGATGGAGGGCTCAATCTCACTGAGTCCGACCACCGAGAGCAAGGCGCCTTGCAGTTGTCCGATGCGCATGCGTCTGACCATTTCCGCCTCACCCCCTTGCGAGCCGTCTGGATAGATCACGAGCTTGGCGTTGGCGTCTTGGCCTTTTTTCCAGACCTCACCAATGTCTTGAATTTGACGATGGTATAGAGAATTTTTGGGCACCAAGCTGCCAATTTTGAGCTGTGCTGGTGCTGCCAGTGCGCTAGGGGCGTGCAAGCCAGACAACACGGCAAGGGCGAGCGAGCACAGCCACAGTCGGGTCTTCAATGGAGAGGGCGCGTTGATCAAGTTCTTCAAAAGTAATCCTCAAGGTGTTCAAGAAGCCAACGCGCACGTGTTTGCATCACTTGGGTGGCGACATCGTTTTTGGCGGGGGTGCAGGCCAGTGCCTCTTTGAGTAAGCCCTCAAAGAGTTCGGGATTGGACACGGCCAAGGCGTAGTTTTCAGCTTTGGAGACCAAGGCGCCGGGATCATTGCGGTGGCTGATCTCAAGCGCCAAATCAAAATACGCCAAAGCCTTTTTGGGGTTGCCTCCAGCTTTGGCCATCTCCAACGTGCCCATGAGCGAGGCCAACGCCCCGTCTCCATACTGGGGCTGGGCCGCGTAGGCCATGGACGCCAAGGCAATGACCTCGGGCAAATCAGCAACGACCTCGGGGGAGTCTTTGGAGAGCGAGATCGCACCTGCCCAAGACGCCGCACTCCAGTAAGCCAAGCCGGCGAGCTCGGGTTTGAGGGTGAGGGCTGGTGTGGGATGAAGACTCTGGCCGGCAAGCGCCGTGAGGAGGCCGGGTTGGTTCAACTCCAAGGCTTTGAGGCCGTGAGACTTGGCACGGCTGTAGAGCCTAGCGGCGCGTTTTCTCAGCGCATAGGCTTGTTTGGCGTTTTGTGACTCAATTTGGTCGGCCGGTGTCGAGACAAAGGCATAGGCGTATTGTGTGAGCGTGGCGGTGGTGGACAAGGCCAGTGGCAAATGAGCGGGCGCTGCGCTCAGCAAGGATTCACTGAGTTTGATGTAAAAAGCGCTGGCCTGTTGCGCGATGTCCAAGTCGTCTTCGCTTGCCCCCCCCTGCAGGGCAATGGCGTTGCCTGCCGTTTGCAGCAACTGGTGTTCAACCGCTGCGCAAGAGGCCAGTAGACAGCAGACCCAAGCCACCAGGGCGTGAGAGACGAGACGTGTGTGCATGAAGGTTTGCCCGAGCCCAGTCACTGCGGGCTTGACGCCACAAATGAACGGGTTGGAGGCGAAGTGTGACCAGAATTTGACAAGTATATGAAAACTCGTATGGCATTTGTGTGACAACCCCCTTCATGACCGAGGTCATTGGCAGGAGCGTCGGTGGGTCACCGAGCGATCACTGCTTGAGCACGAGCCAGCCAAAGGCAGTGAGCGAGATGACGGAATAGATGAGGCCTGGGGCCGCCGCTGCCAACCAAGGTACCCACTGATTCAAGTTGCCAATGTAGCCAAAAACATTGTTCATGAGGAAAAAACTGATGCCAATCATGACCCCTGCAAACACCATGGTGGCGATGTTGCCACTTCGGAAATGCAAGTAGCCAAAGGGCAGGGCGAGCATCACCATCACCAAGCAGCTGATGGGGTAGAAGACTTTTTTCCAGAACTCGATCTCGTAGCGTTGGGCCGTTTGGGCGTTCGATTGCAGGTGCTGGATGTATTGAAACAGATCAATGGTGCTCATGCGCTCGGGCTTCAAGAGTGCGACTGCCACCATCTCGGGCTTGATGGTCGTGGGCCAGAGCAGCGTGTCGAGTTGACGGCGTTTGACCACTTTGATGTTCAAGTCCGGGCTCAAGTTTTGGCTGTCGTGTTGGCCCTCGAATTCGTCGCGTTCAACCTCGTGCATCAGCCAAGAGTCTTGCTCGGGCACGAATTCACCAAGGCGAGCTTGCGTGAGAGACATCAATTGGCCTTGGGTGCTGAATTCATACACCCGGATGTCTTTCAAGTTGCCCTCAGGCGTGATGGATCCGACATTGACCGCTTGGTGGGTGAGGTTTTGTTTCTCATTCAACCATGCCCCTGTTTGACCCACCGTGATTTGACCCAAGTATTTCGAGCGCAGCAGCTGAGCGTGTCGGTCACAAAAGGGTGAGACGTAGTCGCCCACAACAAAGGTGAGAACGACAAAAGCCAGCCCCAAGCCCGAGAGCACTCGCAAGGCCTTGACTGGCCCCAGACCCGATGTGCGCAAGATGGTGAACTCCGAGCTTTGCGCCAAACGTGCCATCACAAAAATGGTGCCGATCAACACCGCAATGGGCATGAGCTCGTAGATGTGACTGGGCACAATCAACGTGACGTAAGAGAAGGCTTGGGGGAGCAGGTAAATTTTATCCAAATCGAGCTTGCCCGCCGCATTCAGCCCCACCCCTTTGCCCACCCATTGGAGCTCATCGATCAGATCAAAGAAGAAAAAAAGCCCCAAAAAACCCACAATCACAAAGCCCACGGCGTTCACAATCTCTTGGTAGATGAGTCGTTGAATGGTTTTCATGGGCGTGTCTTTTGGGTTTGAAAGGCCCAGCGCGAAACTTTGGCCACCGAGTTCAACAGACTCGCTGAGTTCAATTCTGTACCCAAGCCCTTGTTGCGGGCCCACAGGATCAACAAACACAGCAAGGTCACACTCAAATGCACGCTCAGCATCAAAGGGACGAAGGCCATTTTTCCTTGTTCAATCCAGTTTTGACCCAGATTGACCATGTTTTCATAAGTGATGAAGATAAAGAGCGCGAACAAGGCTTGTCGCCCACGCGCATTGCGTGAGTTGACCTGCGCCAAGGTGAGGCTGATGAGCACGAGGTTGAACGCGGCCAAGCCCACACCCAGACGCCAACTCAACTCTCCGAGGTGATTCAAACTCGGCTCTTTGATCAAGTCCCAAGTGGAGGTGGTGCGGGCAATGGGGGGATTTTTGGCAAACGCGTCGTGATCGATGCGGGTGGCGTATTCGGTGAATTCGCTGAGCTTGAGGCTGTGGTCGGTGTTGGAGATTTCCAATTGTTGTCCATTGCTCAGCATCAAAAACCGCACCTGGTTTTGCTGCTCGATGTGGCCGCTGCGCGCGGTGGTGATGGTTTGTCGATCGCGCTCGTTGCTCACGATGAAGACGTTTTTCCCCTCTTTGTCACTGGCGAGATTTTTTTCGATGAAAAACACCCGCTGACCGTTGGAAGATTCCTGGAATTGGCCGGGTGCCACACGCTCCAAGTCTCCCCTTTTTTCAAACCGGTCTTTCAAGTCCTGGCTTTGTTCATAAGACCAGGGCCACACCCAGATGGCCAAGACGAAGATTAAAAGTAAAATGGGCCAAGCGAACGAGAAAAGCGGACGCCAAAAATCCAGCAACTTGGCACCACCCGAGAGCCAAATCACCATTTCAGAGTCGCGGTGTACCCGTGAGAGCGTGGAGACCGTGGCAATGAACAGGCTCATGGTGAGAATGGTCTGCAAATGCCCCAACATCGTGTAGCCCAACACCAAACTCACCTCGGAGGGGTTAACATAGCCTCTGGAGGCCTGACCCAGGGTGCGAATGAGCATCATGGTGAGCACGATGGTGATCAACACCACCACGGTGGCACCAAAACTCTTGGTGAGCTCTTGACGGATTGAAGATTGAAACAACATGGCCTGATTCTAGAAGACCTTAAACATGAACTTTGAACTCAAACAACTATCCTTGGCGTCTTTGCATCAGCAAAAAACCGAAATTTTGCTGGTCTTGATCGATGACAACCATTTGGCGTCGTCCCACGAGCCCCAAAGTGCCATCGAGCAAGCCGTCTCTCGCGCGCTTCAAAAAGCCCATTTGGAGCCCAAGGCGGGTAAAACTTTGACCTTGTGGAACGTGCCCGGTGTCAAAGCCAACCCCGTCATCTTGGCCCATTGCGGTTTGGGCACGGCCAAACAAGTGCGCCAGGCCGTGACGGCCGCGGCCAAAGAAGCCAAAACCGCCATCCCCGAGTGTAAACACTTGTCGCTTTACTTGCCCAGTATCGCTCAAGAGCGGGTGCCCTCGGCCATGCAAGCCCTCAGTGAGAGCCTCTACGTTTACACGACCACCAAGCCGAGCGCCAAATCGGCCAGCCTGGCCACAGCGGTGCTCTGTGTGGAGCCGCTTTTTAAGGGATCGTTGGATCAAACCGCTCTCCAAGAGGCCTTTGATGAGGGCAAAGCGCGTGTGCTCGGGATGAATTTCACCAAGGAGTGGAGCAACCGCCCGAGCAACCATGCCACCCCCACCCATTTGGGACAGGCGGCCAAGACGCTCACGAGCTACAAAAAAATCGACGTTCAAGTGCTCGGACCCAAGGAAGTTGCCAAACTCGGCATGGGCTCGTTCATGTCGGTGGCGCAGGGCTCGAATGAACCGTTGCGCTTCATCGTGATGCACTACAAAGGCGCGGCGGACAAGTCGCCTCCGGTGGTGCTCATCGGCAAGGGCATTACCTTTGACACCGGTGGCATCTCTTTAAAGCCAGGCGCTGGCATGGATGAGATGAAGTTTGACATGTGTGGCGCCGCCACGGTCTTGGGGGTGTTCAAGTCCTTGGGCGAACTCTCGCCCAAGATCAATGTGATCGGTTTGATCCCCGCGTGTGAGAACATGCCCGATGGCAAATCCATCAAACCTGGCGATGTGGTCACGTCCATGAGTGGTCAAACCATTGAAATTCTCAACACCGACGCAGAAGGGCGCTTGATCTTGTGTGACGCACTGACCTATGCTCGGCGCTTCAAGCCCAGCTTGGTGCTCGACATGGCCACGCTCACTGGGGCTTGTATCATTGCCTTGGGCCATTTGCGCAGTGGTCTTTTCACGCCCAACGATGAGTTGGCCCAAGCGCTGCTGGCCGCTGGCGAGAGGACGCTTGATCCTTGCTGGAGACTGCCCTTGGACGAGGAGTACGCAGAGGGTCTGAAATCGAACTTTGCCGATACCGCCAATATTGGTGACCGCAGTGCGGGCTCCATCACCGCCGCCAAGTTCTTGGAGCGTTTCACTCAGGGGCTCAATTGGGCGCATCTGGACATCGCAGGGACCGCTTGGAAGAGCTCGGGCCCGGGCAAGGGCGCCACGGCCCGGCCCTTGCCAATGGTCTTGTCCTTCCTGATCGATCAGGCCAAGCAGTCCAAGCCCACCTTGCCGGCACCCAAAGCCCATGCCTCGCAGGGGAGCAAAAAAGCGCCCCAATCCCTCAGCAGCAAGAAATTGGGCAAAACAACGGCCAAGCGCTGATGCGCTCAGGCACACGCCATGACCGAGATCACCTTTCACTTCAATGCGCAAGACAAGATGGAGTACGCCTGCCGCTTTTTGCGAAAGGCCTACCATTTGCAAGCGAAGGTGATGGTGACTGGGACGGTCTCCAACTTGGAGAGTTTGGACCGTGCTTTGTGGACACTCAGTGCGCAGGACTTCATTCCTCACTGCATGCTCGAGTCCCCGCCCTATGTTTTGGAGCGCACGCCCATCGTCTTGGCCGACCAAGTGAGTGACTTGCATGCGCTGCCGCATCACCAAATTCTTTTGAACTTGGAGGATGTGGTGCCTGTGGGTTTTGAGAAGTTTGAGCGGGTGATTGAGTTGGTGAGCCTGGAGAAAATGGACCGCGAGTTTGCCCGTGCCCGCTGGAAAACCTACCAAGACCGCGGGTATGCCATCATCAAGCACGATTTGAAAGCAAAAACGGCTTCGGCTTGAACGCTTGCCCCAAAAATCCCGCCACGATCTCCCGAGATCCACACCCCACGCCTGAACAATCAAGGACCCCATGCATGGATGACCACGATGAACATGAGCGCCACTCGCGTGCCCAATCCACCCAATGGCAAGCCCACGACTTGAAAGCCCAAGAGGATTTGTTGTCCTTGAAGGTCTTGCAAGATCCGGGTTTTTTAGAGCGTGTACCCACCCTGAGCCCCTCCAGGGCGGGCAGCCCTGAGAATTCTTTGGCCATGCCAAGAGCTCACGAGGCGGCAGCGGTCCATCCAGAAGCTCAGAGCGCCTGGGCTCGCGAGTCGTCGACCCTCAGCACGCCTGCCCGTGCCTTCTCAGGCGCTGACTTCACGCCGCACGGGGCCACGGACTCGGGCATTCCCACGCCCAGTCAACTCCAAGACACCCACTTGAGGGTGATCACCCAGGAGGTCACTCACCGTGTGTTGGATCAGTTGGAGGCGATTTTGCCGGAGCTCATCGCTTCGACCTTGGAGGAGGTCTTGCGCGGGCCAGGGCCGGAGCAGGAGTCGTGAGACTCAGCACAAGTGCGTGAAATAACCATCCCCATCCCCATCCCCATCCCCATGGCTGGTGTTGAAGCCTTTCACCTGCAGTGTCCATCACCGCCCGCCATCTTCGCACTTGATCACCGCCATTGATCGGGTCGGTTGCTCGCCGACTTCAACGCCTTGAAATGGAGATGGGCCGCTTTGAGCGCTGACATCCATTCGCCCAGATGCTGGGCACAATCCCTGAGAGCGCGAGCCCTGCACTTGACTAAAATCACGTCCACCTCCGGCACCAAGGGGATCCCAAAACCCAAGCGGGGTTTTGAGACCGATTGGGTCTATTCCTTTTAACATTGACACCACCCTTCATGACCCTCTTTGCACTCCTTAACGCCCGCTACGGCTCTCATGACCATCCTTTGGCGCACCTGAGTGAGGCTGAGCTCATGGCCTTCCAAAATCAAACCGTTGAAGGTTTGCTTCAACACCGCTCGGTGCGTGCGTTTGACACTCGCGCCGTGCCCGATCACACGTTGGAGATGATGGTGGCGGCGGCTCAATCGGCTTCAACCTCATCGAATTTTCAGACCTGGAGTGTGGTGAGTGTGACCGATCCTGAGCGCAAAGCGCGTTTGAATGCGGTCAGCGGCCAACAAAAACAAATTGACGCGTGCCCTCTTTTTTTGGTTTGGATCGCTGACTTGGCGCGACTCAGAATGCTGGGGGAACAACGCCAAGTCCCGCATGGCAGTTTGGACTACTTGGAGGCTTTTTTGGTGGCCAACATCGATGCGTCTTTGGCGGCACAAAACGCCGCGGTCGCTGCCGAAGCGGCGGGCCTGGGAGTGGTGTACATTGGCGGAATTCGAAACTCGCCTGAGGTGGTGGCCAAGGAGTTGGGGCTGCCGCCATCGAGTTTCGCCTGCTTTGGCATGTGTGTGGGATACCCCGACCCCGAGCGGCCTGCCAGTGTCAAGCCCAGGCTCCCCATGTCAGCGGTGCTCCACCGCGAGCAATACAACCCCATGGCGTTTGACGCAGCCACGCGAGAGTACAACACCATCATGAACCGTTTTTACACCGAACAAAAGATGAACACCCCTGGCGAGTGGGACCTCCACACCTTGAGTCGCTTGTCCGGCGAGAAGGCGTTGCGGGGGCGTGAAAACCTCAAAACCCACGTCCACGATCTGGGTTTTGAGTTAAAGTGATTGTGTTCTCGTATCCTTTTTGAGTTGAATCTTTCAGATCTAGGAGTTTTTTCATGACGACACCCTTTGGCTTCGGTTTGTTCACCCCCCGCCCAGTGCGCTCACGGCTCGCTTTGGCCTCTTTGACCTGGGCTGCTTTGTCAGTGGGTGCTGGTTTTGGCGTCGCCGCGCATGGGCAAGAGGTGGTCAAGATTGGACACGTGGGACCTTTGAGTGGGCCCATTGCGCATTTGGGCAAAGACAATGAAAACGGGGCTCGCTTGGCCATTGAGGAGCTCAACGCCAAGGGGGTGGTCATTGGTGGCAAGAAGGTGAAGCTTGAACTCTTGACGGAGGACGATGCCTCTGAGCCCAAGCAAGCCACCGCGGTGGCCCAAAAGCTGATGGACGCCCATGTGAAGGGGGTGATTGGCCATTTGAACTCTGGCACCACCATTCCAGCCTCCAAAATTTACAACGACGAGGGGGTGCCGCAAATATCGCCCTCCGCCACCAACCCCAAGTACACCCGCCAAGGATTCAATACAACGTTTCGAATGGTGGCCGATGATGTTCAATTGGGGGGGGTGCTGGGGCAATATGCGGTGAAACAACTCAAGGGCCACGTGATTGCAGTCATTGACGACCGCACGGCCTATGGCCAAGGGGTGGCCGATGAGTTCGCCAAAGCCGTGGTCGCGGCGGGTGGGACGGTGGTGGCGCGTGAGTTCACCACCGACAAGTCCACCGATTTCAGCCCCATCTTGACCAGCATCAAGGCTAAAAAACCCGACATCGTCTTCTTTGGAGGGATGGATGCGGTGGGTGGGCCCATGCTCAAACAAATGAAATCCTTGGGCCTGAGTTCCAAGTTCATGGGCGGCGACGGCATTTGCACGAGCGAGTTGTCCAAGCTCTCGGGTGACACCATGCTCGATGGTCAGGTGGTGTGTGCTGAGGCCGGCGGCGTGGGCAAGGATCAAAGAAAAGAGCTCGACGATTTTGCTGCACGCTATCAAAAGCGTTTTGGCACCGATGTGAAGCTGTATGCCCCTTACGTCTTTGACGCCATCCAAGTGATGGTGGCCGCCATGGTCAAGGCTGGCTCCTATGAACCCGCAAAGTATCTGCCACTCATGGCCCAGACCTCGGGCTACAAAGGGGTGACGGGCACGATCAGTTTTGATGCCAAGGGCGATATCAAAAACGGCGCCTTGACGCTCTACACCTACAAGGGCGGCAAGCGTGACGTGATCGACGTGGTGCATTGAGACTGGAGGGCACTCGGCTTGCCCTCTCACCCCCCCCCTTCAAGCGTGAGGGGGCTCAAGTGCTCAGTCCCGAACGCGCTCTCTCACGCTCCAACTTCTAGGAGCCTGCCGCTCGCTGCTCGCGAAACTAGGCTCAGTAAGCCATGGCCCCCGACGGGTCCTTGATGGTCAAGGCTTTGCTGCCTGCGCGATCGTTGGCGCTGTAGAGCTGGGCTGCAGCAGCTCGCTTGAAGTCAGACGCTTGGTAATGGTCGTGGATCGCGGTTTCGCGGTTGAGGGTTGCTTTTTGCTTTTCAACCTTGATTTGCTCGCCTTGCGAGTGGTAAATGGTCTTGGCTTTTGAGACGACCTGAGACTCATTGACATGCTGCGAATAGGCGCGGTGAGCCAGTGTGCTGCGCCAAAGCGTTTGGTGGGTGGAGTCCAAGCGTTGGTGTTGCAACAGCGCTTTGTCGTTGATTTGTGCCTTGTAGTGTTGATTGCCGGCAAGGATTCTTTGGCGGTTTTGCTCCTTGCTCACCCGTTCATTGTCTTTGACGTTGTCTTTTGAGTTTTGCGCCTCGATGGTGCGGCTGTAGTGCGCGACTTTCTCTGAGGCGAGGTTGTTGTCGAGCGTGGCTTGACCGATTTGAAGGCTCACTTGGCTCTTGGCTTCCAATTGCCGAGCGTTTTGGTGATCATCGATGGTGTTGATGTAGGCCTTCAAGGCTTGAGCGGTGGAGGTGACTTGTTGAACTTCAAAGGCTTTTTGATTCAATTGCTCAACCATGCTCAAGCTGGAGTTGAAGATTTGGACCTTTTGGTGACCGGTTTTTTTGAACTCCACTTTGCGCTCGAAAGCGGTTTGAGCCGTTTTTCGTTGCTGCGCAACCGTGTCATTGATGTGGGCGTGCATCTTCTCAAATCCCAATTTGACATAGGCCCCATTGACTGTTTCGTGGGAGAGAGGATTGATATGGCTTTGGGCGGGAACAGGCGGGGGCTGGGGGATGCCTGTGGGGGGTGTTAAATTGAGCGCCTCAAGACCTTTGGCCATCTCTGGGGGCGCAGCCAAGGCGGGCTTGGGCGGGAATTTGCTTTGCACATCGGGCGCCATGGCCGGCGGCTTGAAGCCGCCAGCCATTTTGAATTCCACCGCTGGTTGTCCCGCAGGCGGGGTATAACTGCTGCCCATGAGTCTTGGGCTGTGTGTGGCGCTATGGATCATGTTGATTCCTTCGTGGTGGCCAAAGGCCGTGGTGCCGCTTCAAAAGTCCAGGGCTTGCGGGGCAAGCGCTCAAAAGAAGCGGACAAGGTGACGTGTTACCTCGGTTACGGATGATTACACTGGCTTACCGAGGATTACGCCTTGTTACGGCAAATTATGGCCGATTACGGTGGTTACGGCAATTCTTGTCCGCCGCCCGCTTTGGTCGTGTTGGCAATGGAGGGGATGAATTTCATCCGCCTTCAATCCATATTTATTGATTTAAAACAATAGCTTAGGTCAATTTATTAAAGTGATTTATTCGATGGGTAGGGTGCTCAGAGCGCCAAGGATTTGGGTGAATAAGGGTGCAAGGCCATGAGACGCATGGACAGACGGCCAAGCAAAGCGGCCAAGGTTGGCCAGTTGGGGGGCTGTAGAGTTGCGGGTGGGTCGTTAAGCTGGCTTCGCCATCACAGGGCAGTTCGTGGGTGAATGCCAGCTTGGGCGGCATCATGGCCTTGTGCTCAGAAACCGGTGGATGAGCGCTTTGAAGTTCAGCGCTGTCCATGAAGCCCCAGTGGTACGGGCTGCACGGGATGCACGGGATGCACGGGCGTCATGGCTGCATCGCCCAGTTGATGAAAAACCCAGGTCGTCTGGTCAAAACGCAGCTTGTCCGCTATAATTGAAGATGAATTCTTTTTATGAAAGTATGACGATGGACACGATTAAAATTGACGACAAAGAGTACAAGTTTTCTGAGTTGAGCGAGGATGCACGGGCTCAATTGCTCTCTTTGCAAGCCACCGATGCCAAAATTGCTGAACTCCAACGTGACATGGCGATTGCTCAAACAGCGCGCATGGCCTACGCACGGGCTTTGAATGAGTTGCTTCCCGTCGCAGCCACCAGCCACTGAGACACCGCTTCGTTGAGCTTTCACCGGCTCGATGAACCCTGGACTTTCCAAAACGATCTTCGGATCGTTTTTTTATGCCTGTTCACCTTCTTCGCAGGTTTCTGGGCAACACCCAGACTCGCAACTCGCTCAGCGGCCTGCGCAGGCCCCAAACCTCGGGGTCTTAGGGTGTGCCAAAATGCTGAACAGGCCCACTTCCCCCTGAGCTTGATCTGACCGCAGACATCGGAGTAACTTCAAGATGACCCCAGTTCACTCGATTTTGGAAGAACCCAAAATTGATTCGCATTGCCACATCCTCGACCCATTGGCCTACCCCTATCCTTTAGACAACCCCTATCACCCCAAGGGCCAAGAGGTTGGGAGCGCCGACTATTTCACCCAGGTCATGGCCTGTTACGGTGTGCGCCATGCCCTCTTGGTGGGCCCCAACTCGGGCTACAACCTTGACAACCGCGCCATGCTCGCTGCCATTGCCCAGCACCCCGGGGTGTTCAAGGGGATCGCCGTGGTGGCCAATGACTGCTCAGAAGACGAATTGTGCGACTTGAAGTCCCACGGCGTGATCGGCATCGCGTTGAACATCTCGCTCAAGGGTGTCGCGTTTTACAGCCAAGTCGAGCCACTGCTTCACCGCTTGAAAACACTGGGACTTTGGGCGCAGTTTCAAGTCCAAGATGATCAACTCACCGAGGTCTTGCCTTGGATTGAGCGCAGCGGTGTTCGGGTCCTGGTGGACCATTGTGGCCGGCCCAATTTGTCACCCCATGCCGATGGGTTGGCGCAAAAGGGGTTTCAAGCCCTGTTGCACCTCGGGCGCAGCCATGACGCGGTGATCAAGTTGTCAGGTCTGGCCAAGTTCAGCCAAGAAGCTTACCCCTTTGCCGACACCCGCCCCTATATGGAGGCCTTGCTCAAGGCGTTTGGATTGGATCGGAGTGTTTGGGCGTCCGACTGGCCCTATTTGAAAGCCACCTCGCGCCTGGACTATGGTCCCATGATCAAATTGCTCGAAGGGCAGTTGAGTGTGAGTGAGCGCGCCCAACTGTTTTGGCACAGTCCAAAGCGTCTGTTTGATTTTTGAACCACGGCTTGAATGAAGCGCTCACCACGAATAGTGTGTGTGGGCTCGACTGGGGGAATCCTGATGGGAGACTCACCATCTGGCCGAGGATAGTCCCAGGCCCAGGCCCCGATCATCTTGCCCTTGACCTTGTGTATTGCTTACCCATTGGAGTTTCATGAACCATCCTTCACCCACCACGGCAAGCCCCTCAACGAACACGGCCGCCAAGAGACTGCTTCAAGAAGCGCACCGCCTGGGGGTGAAATACCTCTTTGTGAATTTGGGCTCGGATCACCCCGCTTTCATTGAGGCCTTGGCGCAGCTGCGTCAAGAGGGCCTCGAGATGCCACACATCATCATCTGCCCGCATGAGATGACGGCCTTGAGCGCTGCGCACGGCTATGCCTTGGTCCATCAACAAGCACAAATGGTGTTGGTCCATGTGGATGTGGGCACCCAAAACTTGGGCTGCAGCGTGAGCAATGCGGCTCGCTCACGCGTGCCTTGCATCATCGTGGCGGGTCTCTCACCGGTCACCACCGATGGCACTCGAGTGGGTGCCCGAAGCGAGTTCATTCACTACACGCAAGACGCCCACCGCCAAAGCGAGATCGTCGCCCAGTACATGAAGTGGTGCTATGAGGTGAGGGCAGGGGAGATGATCGATGAAGTGTTCCTGAGAGCGCGACAAATTGCCACGTCCTCTCCAATGGGCCCGGTGTATTTGACCGGCACTCGTGAGGTGTGGGAGGAGCCTGGCCCGGCCGCGAGGCTCACCAGCGAGCATTGGCCCGCCGTGCGTGAGCTCGGGATGGGAGCGAGCGACGCGAGCGCCTTGGTGAACTTGATCGCCCAAGCAGAGCGTCCTTTGGTCCTCACCAGCTATTTGGGACGCCACTCCCAGGCCGTGCTCGACTTGGTGGCCCTCTCTGACCTCTTGGCCGTGGCGGTGTGTGAGCTCAATCCTCAATACATGAATTTCCCGGGCCACCATCCTCACCATGTGGGTTATCGCAGAAACGCCCTGATTGAGCAGGCGGACCTCATCTTGATGATCGACATCGATGTGCCTTGGATCGTCTCGCGCGTGAGCCCGCAGGCCAATTGTCGACTCTTTTTCATCGACGCCGACCCCATCAAGTCGAATTTGGGCTTTTGGCACTTCCCCAGTGAAAAAACTTGGGGCGCCAACAGTGCCTTGTGTTTGGCGCAATTGCACCATGAAGCCCAGAGTCTGAGCCTGGATGCCAAGCGGGTTCAGGCCCGCAGGAGCTGGATTGAATCGGCCAAACTCGCCTCAGCTTTGCCCGATATGCCCGC
>CAISQQ010000119.1 GCA_903887655.1 uncultured Burkholderiales bacterium | reverse complement strand
GTACATGATTTCATGACGACTTCCAAGTTCTTCCGTAGCCAACTCAATTCGACTAGAAAGGGGGTAAGCCGCAAACAATCCTGGCACGCCCTCCAATGACTCTCGCGAAGAGGTAAAGCCACTAGAGACCATGCTAGCCGCTAAAACTGCGTTGTGGGCTGGCATACCGCCAAAATCAAATGCTTTTTCAACATGGTCAGGATCTCTTCTCCAGCATGCATTGCCTGAAGCCATTTGGACGCCGTAGCCCAACATGAATGACGACTTCAATGCATTAAACCCCAATAGACTGGCACTCGCTGCAAGGGCTCCAAACAATCCCCCAACACTGTGTGAGCTGTGATGTTGATCGAAAAACCTCTCTCCTCCTAGCGCCTTTGATATTCGAGGCCCAATATCGTACCCAACAGTGACAGCCTTGATAAGCTCCTGACCACTCACACCTCTTGAATCTCCCAAACTGAAGGCGGCTGGAATAATGGCACATCCAGGATGGGTGAGAGAAGGTGCATGAGAGTCATCAGTCTCATCAGCATGAGCCAGCATCCCATTCACCAATGAAGCGTTCAAGGCCGACGCCTGCAATTGTGTGCCAATCACAATCGTTTCATCGTCGTTTTTAAGTGATTTGATCCAATTGGTTGAGCTCTGACCTGCAGGCAAAGTAGTGCCCGATATGATGGCAGCAAAAGTGTCGATGATATGCAAGCGACACTTATCAATGACCTCACCTGGCAAGTCTTTATACTGGGTTTTTGCGATGTACTCACTCAAAACCTGAGTCACCATAAGAACACACCACCGTTCACATGAAGTGTTTGACCCGTCACATAAGCTAAATCGTCACCACACAGTGAGGCAACCGCTTTAGCCACATCCTCGGTGTTACCAATGCGACGCAAAGGAATCTTTTCAAATGGCGTGTGATTCCTTCTAAATTGAGTGGACTCCTGATCATCCTCTGGAGCCTCAACAAGGCCAGGAGCCACACAATTAACAGTCACACCATCACCCCCTAAGTCTTGTGCCAATGCTTTGGTCAACCCAACAATGCCAGCCTTGGCAGCAACCACATGTGCACGATCTTTTGCGCCAATATGGCTGGTCACCCCACCAATATTGACAATCCTTGCATGTTTGCTTAGTTTCAAATACGGTGCAGCGGCGTGACAACACAAAAATGTGCCGTCCAGAATGATGGACATAATCAAACGCCACTCAGAAAAAGTCATATCCACAAAAGGCACAGGTCGGCGAATAGCGGCGCTATTGACCAAAATATCGATCCCACCTAAGAACTTCACGGTTGAATCAATGAGCTTCTTGACTTCTGCCTCTTGAGTGATATCAGCCAACACCAATTCCGATTTAACGCCCAAATCTCGAACCATTTTGACAGTTTCTAAAGCCGATTTTTCGTCCTTTTGGGTGTGAATCATGACATTGGCTCCACGGCTAGCCAATTCAAGTGCGATCTGTCGACCAATACGCCTAGCACTTCCTGTGACCAGTGCATTGCGACCTGTCAAAGCTTTAGAGTTACTCATTGTTTCTTTCTATATAAAAGTATCTATCGCCTCATCCATGAGGACATTGATGACTTGTTGATCTGAAGACTTAGAAAATACACCCATTGTTTTTT
>CAISQQ010000118.1 GCA_903887655.1 uncultured Burkholderiales bacterium | reverse complement strand
GTGTTGACACCACGCCAAGCGCCCACAGGCACATGGGTGTTTCTCATGGCGTATTCGATTTTCAGGTGGGGAACGGTGTAGCCCAACTGTGCGTCCCCGGGCTCTGGCCAGTAGCCTTGTAATTGGCGACGGTCTTTGCCGCCCACAATGTTGTGGGGTGCCAAATAGGCGTTGATGGATTGGCCCGACACCCGCACATGCAAGGCTTTCAAATTGCCTTGATCATCCAAGCCCGCGCGCAGCAAGCACTGACCAATCGGGCGGTAGTAGTCGTGCGTCATGTCCTCCTCGCGGGACCAGAGTACTTTGACGGCCCGCCCAGGGTACTGTTTGGCCACCATGGCTGCAAAGCGCACATAGTCCTGGGGGCCGCCACGGCGACCAAAGCCTCCGCCCAAGGTTTGGTTGTAGGCCTCGCATTTCTCGATCGGGTGACCCGAGCCATCGGCCAAGGCGGCCAAGGCGGCTTCGGCGTTTTGCGAAGGCACCCAGGCCTCGGCCTTCTCGCTGGTGTAGAGCACCGTGCAATTCATCGGCTCCATGCAGGCGTGGGTCACAAAGGGGGTGCTGTAGACCGCCTCGAGTTTTTTGCTCGAGCTGGCAAAGGCCTCGTCGAATTGCCCCACTTGGGTGTCGGCAAAGACGTTTTTATCCGACGTCAAACCTTCCTTCAAATGCTCGGCAATGCTTTGGCTGCTCACTTGTCCGTTTTGAACTTCATCCCAAGTGATGGGCATTTCTTCCAAAGCGGTTTTGGCGCGCCACCAACTGTCGGCCACCACGGCAATGGCGTTGTCGTCGAGCTTGACGACGCCTTTGATGCCACGCTTTTTGAGGATGGCTGCCGCATCAAAAGTTTTGAGCTTGCCCTCAAAAACAGGCGACGCCTTGACGGCGGCGTAAAGCATGTCTTTGGCCCGGTGGTCAATGGCGTACTTGAGCGAGCCGTCCACTTTGTGAGCGGTGTCGAGTCGCTTGGCGGGTTTGCCCGCGATGGTCCAGTCTTTGGGGTTTTTGAGTGCGATCGACTTCACATCCGGTGGACTCAAGAGGGCCGCTTGTGCACTCACTTGGCCATAGTGCAATTGGCGGCGAGTGGCATCGTGGTGAATGACGCCGTCCTTGACCCTGAGTTCAGCGACGGCGACACCCCATTGGGCGGCGGCGGCTTGGGTGAGCATCATTCGGGCGGCGGCACCCGCTTGGCGCACATACTCTTGGCTTTCCCGTATGCCGCGCGAGCCACCCGTTGACATGTTTTTCCACACGCGTGCGCGCGCCAAGTTTTGACCCGGCGTGATGAACTCAAGGGAGACCTTGTTCCAGTCGCATTCGAGCTCCTCGGCCACCAATTGGGCCAGACCTGTGCTCGAACCTTGACCCATCTCGGCCCTGGCAATGCGAATGACACAGCGGTCATCGGGGTGGATCACCACCCAGGCGTTGACCTCGACGGCAGCGCCGGCAGCGCTGCCTTCTTTGGCAAAACTGGGGATGTGAAACCCAAGACTCAAGGCGCTCGCGCTCACCGCAGTCGTGGCCGTGCTCACTAAAAACGCTCGACGCGAGGGCCGCGCTTGTTGAGGCTCAGCGCTCGTGTCGGTATCGGTTTGAGCCAAGGCGGTGGAGGTGGTGGTGTTCATGTGTTGATGTCCTCTGTGTGTGGGCGCTCAAGCGCAGTTGGAGGAAAAGCCGCGTTGCTGTGTGGGCAGCGACACGCCATCGGATTGGCTGACCTCTGCCGCGGCGAGATCGTGTCCGTGTTGGCATGGGCCCGAGCAGGCGTTCGCGTGCGCGGCAACTTGTGCACCGTCGAGTCCTTGAGAGAGCACCGCAGTGGCCGGGATCATGTGAATGACCGAGTCAATGGCCAAGCCGGTTTTGGCGGCTTGGTGAATGCCTGCGCGGATGCGGCGATAACTGCCACAGCGACAGATGTTGGTCATGGCCTCATCGATGTCACGGTCGGTGGGTTTGGGATTGCGTTTGAGGAGTGCAGCTGCCGCCAAAATCTGGCCCGATTGGCAGTAACCACATTGGGGCACATCGAGGTCCTTCCACGCCACTTGCACGGGGTGGCTGGCGTTGGGGGAGAGACCCTCAATGGTGGTGATGCGTTTGCCTTGGGCTGCCGAATTGGGGAAAGAGCACGAACGCACCGGTGCGCCGTCGACCAGCACGGTGCAAGCACCGCACTGGGCCACACCGCAACCATATTTGGTGCCTGTGAGTCCCAACTCATCGCGAATCACCCACAACAGCGGCATCTCGGGCTCCACGTCCACGCTGTGTTTCTTGCCATTGATATTGAGTTCAGTCATGAAAATGGGTCCTTTGTAATGAAGTCTTGAATGGGGGGCGAGCGCGCTCTGAACGGTGTCGGCAATGCTCGGTGTCTGGCCTGAGTTTGCCCCTTCGGTGTCAAGTATAAAGAAAGATGACCTCGCCTGTGCCGCTCAAGCGCGCAGGCTTTGGGCCGGGAGCCTTGCTGATTGTGCCCTTGGCATCTCGCAGAACAATCAAGGGTAAACTCTTAATTCTTCAATCCACTGCCCCCCCCGGCGTTGGCGTTCGATGCGCCCCTTGGGGGCCCGGTTGGGCTGCTGTTGGCGGGAGACCTCCTGCTCGGGCGCTGAGCGCTGGGCTTGGGGCCCGGATGCTGTGGGCCGATGGGGTCACTTGAAGAGTCTACACCCACCCCATTCCAAAGGAAGTCTGAACATGCTGGATCCTCAAGCCCATGCGCTCTTGAAGTTGATGATCGACAACGGTGTTGCACCGGTCCAAACGCTGGGCGTAGTCCAAGCGCGGGAAACTTACAACGCCAGAAAATCCTTCACCCAGCCCGACGCGCCAGCCGTTGCCCGGGTGGTGGATCACCAAGTGGAGCCCAAAAGTTCCCGCTTGCACGGCTTGGTCGCTCAAGCCAGCATTGCCGTGCGAGAGTATTGGCCCACCCAGCCCAAAGACCAACTCGATGAAAAAGGGCGCTTGGGGGCCTTGATTTACTTGCACGGGGGCGGCTGGACCATTGGCAACATTGACACCCACGATGTGCTGTGTCGCAGTTTGTGCGAGCAGTCTTCGTGCGTGGTCTTCTCGGTGGACTACGCGATGGGGCCCGAATACCCGTTTCCAGCGGCTTACTTTGACGTGCTCGATGTCTTTGCGTGGCTGCAAGACCGAATTGCTCAATCAGACCTCCCCATTGACCCCCACCGAGTGGCCCTCGGGGGCGATAGCGCGGGGGGCAATTTGGCCGCAGCAGCTTGCTTGGGGCTCAAAGGGCAGGCGTTGGTGCCTTGCTACCAACTGCTCATTTACCCAGCCACCAATATGCTGTGTGACGCGCCTTCTCACCACAAGTTTGGCAAGGGCTACATGCTCACCAGTGAGGCGATCGCGTGGTTTCGCAGCAATTATGTTCAAGACCCCACGCTCTACACCGACTGGCGAGCTTCTCCCTTGTTGGCCTCCTCGCATGCCGATTTGCCACCCGCCTTGGTCCTGATCGCGGGTTTTGATCCTTTGAGTGATGAGGGTTTGATGTACGCCGACGCCCTCTCGATGAGTGGTGTCAAGACTCAGGTGATCAATTTTGAGCGTCAAATTCACGGCTTCATCACCATGGGGCGTTTGCTCGACGAAGCCAACACCGCCGTGAGCGTTTGCGCCTTGGCACTGGCCAAGGCCCTCCAACCCCAGCGGCGATCAATCTGAGTTCAACGCGCGCCGTGGCTCAGGCGTTCATTGCAGATCGATTTGGTGCAGCGCAAAGGCGCCTTTTTTGCGATCGGCAAAAAACCGCGTCAAGGTCTCTTTGACGGTCCTGAAGGCGAGCAAATCCCAGGGAATTTCCGTCTCGTGAAACAGCCGCGCTTCTTGGGTCTCAAAGCCGGGGTCAAAGACGCTGCTGAGCAGCTCGGCGCGGTAATAAAAATGCACCTGCCC
>CAISQQ010000117.1 GCA_903887655.1 uncultured Burkholderiales bacterium | reverse complement strand
ATGGTTCACATTCCTTATAAAGGAGGCGGTCCTGCGATGAATGATTTGATTGCAGGCCATGTTCAAATCAGTTTTGCCAGTCCCCCTTCGGCAATGCCTTATGTGAAAAACGGTCGATTAAAAGTTCTAGCAGTATCCTCTGAGAACCGACAATCCAATTTGCCAGGAATTCCAACCATTGCGGAAACGGTTCCTGGTTTTTCTGCAAGTAATTGGTATTGCTTTATTGCGCCACCCAATTTACCCAAAGAAATTTTAGATAAATTGAATGCGGAAATTCGGTTGTGTCTTCAAGACAGCACAATCTCTTCGAATTTGGTATCTCAAGGTATGATTCCCGAGCCAAGCTCTCCAGAGGATTTGACTCAATTTATTGTTTCCGAAATGAACAAGTGGGGCCCTGTTATAAAGCGAGCCCGAATCTCTGTTGATTAATGAAAGTCCCTATGATCAATCGCCGTATATGGACCAGTAGCCTAGCCATCTTAGCTCTGCATGGGTCTCGAGCATTTGCTGACAACTATCCTGACAAGCCTATAAAACTTGTTGTGCCATATCCGCCCGGCGCGTCCTCTGATGCCTTGGCCAGATTGATCGGTAGCCGCTTGAGTATCAATTTAAGTCAAAGCGTAATTGTTGATAACAGAGCGGGCGCGAGTGGCAATATCGGGAGCGACTACGTGGCCAAATCGATGGCGGATGGCTACACCATTCTTTTGGGAACGGATGCCACTCACACATCCAATATGAGTTTGGTCGCCAATCCACCTTACCATCCCATCAATGATTTCACGGCCTTGACAATGGCCGCGACTAACCCTGTCGTTTTGGTTTCACACCCGAGTGTTCATGCGAGCGACTTGAATTCTTTGATTGCTGCAGTCAAAGCCAACCCCAACCTTGGACTGTATGGCTCGTCTGGAACTGGGTCGCCACACCATTTGGCAGGCGAGTTACTTAAAAGGCGAACTGCTAGCCCCTTTGAGCATGTTCCATACAAAGGCGGCGGTCCTGCGTTGAACGATGTTCTAGGCGGACAAATTCCTTTACTTTTTGCAAGCCTCATCACTGTTTTGCCGCACATTCAGGCTGGTCGACTCAAAGCCCTGGGGTTCACTGGATTGCAGCGCTATGACGAGTTGGGTGGAGTTCCTACGATTGCAGAAACACTTCCTGGTTTTGAGATGAACTCCTGGCTTGCCTTTTTTGGGCCTGCCAACCTGCCTATTGGCATCGCTCAAAGACTCAACTCGGAGTTGGTCAAGGCCTTGCAAAACATTGAGATCAAAGCCAAACTTGCCAGCAGTGGATTATTCGTTGTCGCTAATTCAATGAAAGAATGTCGAGAGATGGTAGAGAGAGACTTTCGTGATCGAGCGCGACTCATCAAAGATGCCAATATTAAAGCTGAATAAACCTTTGCATAAACCACATGGACATCAAACCGCTTCAAGGAATTACCGTCATAGAAATTGGTCACAGCGTTGCTGCGCCCTTTGCTGGACAAATTTTGGGTGACCTGGGCGCAGAAGTGATAAAAGTTGAAAAGAGCAAAGGTGACGATGCAAGGCACTGGGGCCCACCCTTTGTTGACGAAGCCTCCGCTACTTTTCACGCTTTGAATCGCAACAAAAAGTCAGTTGTTCTGGATTTTAGAAATGTCAGTGATACTCAAAATTTAAAAAAACTAATTCGTCAAAAAGCCGATGTCGTTCTCCAAAATATGCGACCCGGACAAGTCCAAGAATTAGGGCTTGATTTTGAGTCCCTGCGCTCTGATCATGAAGAGTTGATCTATTGCAATATTGGTGCATTTGGAGCAAGGGGACCTCTATCACAAAAGGCAGGATACGATCCCTTGATGCAGGCATTCAGCGGCATCATGAGTGTTGTTGGCGAGCCAGGAAGTGAGCCCGTTAGAGTGGGGCCGAGTATCGTTGATTTGGGCACTGGAATGTGGGCGGCCATGGGGATCCTCTCATTGCTGTTGAGCCGAAAATCTACCGGTAAAGGTGGACTTGTTGATGTCTCACTATTTGAGACTGCTGCAACTTGGATGAATATGATGAGTGCTCACTACTTGGCAAGTGGCTTGTTGCCTAAGAAAAACGGATCGGGACAAGTGGGAATTGTCCCTTATAAAGCTTACGCCACAAAGGACGGACACTTGGTCGTGACTGCTGGTAACAATGAGTTATTTGGGAAATTGGCCACTTTAATGGGTCACCCTGAATGGTTACAAGATGATCGATTTAAAGATAATCCTTCTCGAGTTGAAAATGCCTCAACCCTTTATGCGTTGCTCGATCAGTTATTTTTGAAAAAAAGCAATGATCAATGGATCGAGCTTCTTGATGCGGTGGGTCTGCCCTGTGCGCCGGTTCAGGATATTTCACAAATGTTGGCTCATCCACAAACTTTGGCCATGGGCCTTATGCAGACAGTTTCGAGTTGTTCCATCCCATTGATGGGGTTGCCTATCAGTTTTAATGGCACTCGGCCAGAAATATTGGCGGCTTCACCTTCCCTGGCTAGCAGTAACATCTTGGATTTAATCCACTGAGTTGGATTTCATACAAACAACACTGAGAGAAAAATGAATTTAAATACACAACTTGATCAAAATGACTTTCCTGATATCAGGCAAGGCGTTCAACGCATTTGTGCGAATTTCCCAGCCTCCTATTGGAGAAATCTTGATGAACAAGAGGCCTATCCGCAAGAATTTGTGAAAGCCATGACCAATGCCGGATATTTGTCGGTCTTGATCCCTGAGGAGTATGGTGGATCCGGTCTTTCTTTGCGAGCGGCTGGTGTGATCTTGGAAGAAATTCACGCGAGCGGTGGAAACGCTGGCGCCACTCATGCGCAAATGTACACAATGGGTACCGTTCTAAGGCATGGGAGTGCGGAGCAAAAAGCTCAATATCTCCCAAAAATTGCTTCTGGCGAATTGAGGCTTCAAGCGTTCGGCGTGACAGAACCAACCACTGGTTCAGATACAACCAAACTAAAAACCAAAGCAGTCAAAGAAGGTGATCACTATGTGGTCAATGGGCAAAAGGT
>CAISQQ010000116.1 GCA_903887655.1 uncultured Burkholderiales bacterium | reverse complement strand
CTCTGACCTCAAATCTAAAGACAGCAAAGCCAAAGTGAAGTAAGACTTAGAGTCGACTTTGCTCACCGTGCTGTACAACCCAGCACGGTTTTTTTTTATGCAAGATCTGCCTGCGCGCTCAACACCACAAGCCCCAACGCTCAAAGCCAACCCTCTATGGAAATTCTTTTACAACTCATCTACAGCGGCATTGCCTTGGGCATGATTTATGCCGTCATTGCTTTTGGCTACCAATTGACATTTGCCACATCAGACACCTTGAATTTCGGCCAAGGCGAGGCATTGATGCTTGGCGCCTTGGTGGGGCTGTCCCTGGTTGACACGGGAGGTATGAATTATTGGCTCGCGATTCCAGTGGTGGGGGTATTTGGACTGTTGCAAGGGGCATTGGTTGAACGCGTGGGGGTGAGACCTGCGATCAAACTCAAGAGCGAATTTGGTTGGATCATGTCGACCATAGCGCTGGGAATCATTTTCAAAAATGTGGCCGAAAATATTTGGGGGCGCGACGACTTGCGCTTTCCTTCCCCCTTGGACGAGTCTCCCATCAAGCTCTTTGGCGCCAACGTCTTGCCCATGGAACTTTTGGTGATTGGCGGGGCCTTGCTGATGATGGTGTTGGTTGAATTTTTTAATCGCAAAACCATTTTTGGTAAAGCGGTGGTCGCCACCTTCAATGATCGCGAAGCTGCGAGATTGATGGGTATCAACACGTCTTTGGTCATTACTTTTTCTTACGCCTTGTCATCCATGACCGCTGCTTTTGCCGGTATTTTGGTGGCCCCTCTCACGCTCACCGGCGCCACCATGGGCTCAGTGCTCGGACTCAAAGCTTTTGCGGTGGCCATCATCGGCGGACTCACCAGTGGACTGGGTATCGTGGTGGGGGGCATTCTTTTAGGTGTTGCAGAGACCACCACCGGCTTTTATATCTCCACAGGTTACAAAGACGTCCCTGGGTTGGTCTTGCTTTTGTTGGTACTGGCGGTCAGACCTGCTGGTCTTTTTGGTAAATCAGCGATTAAAAAAGTATAACCATGCGTCAACACTCTTCTATTTGGGCTGTTGTGATCTGGGCCTTGGCAGTTTTAATTCCTTTGGCCATTCATAACCCTTATTACATCCACTTGATCGAAACGATCATGATCTATTCGATCTTGCTCTTTGGGCTGGACATCGTGGTGGGCTATACAGGACAAGTATCCCTTGGACACGCAGGCCTGTTTGGCATAGGCGCCTACACCGCGGGTGTCATGTTCATGAAGTTGTCAGCGAGCGTGTGGTTTATTTTGCCCGCCAGCATTGCTGTGACCGCCGTATTTGGTGCCATTTTGGCGCTGCCGGCGTTGCGAGTCTCGGGTCCATATTTGGCCATGGTGACCTTGGCATTTGGCACCATCATTCAGATCTTGATCAATGAGATGACTTTTTTAACTGAAGGACCATTGGGTATCAAAATCACCAAACCCATCATATGGGGTGAGAAACTGTCTGAGCGAGAGTTCTATTGGTTGGTCTGCGTCATGCTGGGGCTGGCTTTAATTTTTGTTCACCGAGTTTTGCAATCCCACTTGGGTCGCGCTTTTGAGGCACTCAAGGGGTCCCCCATCGCATCGGACTGCATGGGTGTCTCGGTCTATCGATACAAGGTCTATGCATTTGTCATGAGCGCTGGTTTGGCAGGTTTGGCGGGAAGTTTGTATGCTTACTCGGAGCAATACATTTCGCCCAATACCTATAACTTTGAGCTCACCGTGCTGTTTTTACTCGCCATCATCATGGGCGGGCGCAAAACCAGAAGTGGCGCCATCATAGGCGCCACCATCATTGTGATGCTGCCCAAACTGCTCGATGATATTGAGCTCTTTCGATGGGTGGCTAGCACCGCGGCCGTGGCGATTGCGCTGGGGGCTGCTTGGGGACTTCACAAAAAATGGACCACCCCCAAAGCGGTGGCTATTCCGGTGCTAGGGACCTTGGCGCTGGCGAGTTTTTCCTACCAATTGGAAAATATGACCGATTGGCGATTGAGTATTTTTGGATTAATGATCTTGTTTGTGGTGTACTACTTACAAGATGGCATTGTTGGGTTCCTCTCCAAATTGAACCGTTTGGATCAAAGCGAGGCGCTCGAACCCAACAAAGAACCCACCCATTCAAGCTCTGTGCCCCTTGCAAGCCAATCCCAAACTCATGAGGCCCATCCATCACTTTCAGCACATCAAACTCCTGTGGTCGCATCAGAGCACTCAGATCCGGTCATTTTGAAGGCTCAATCCGTTTTGATGCAGTTTGGCGGACTCAAGGCCATCAACGATGTGAACTTGGTGATCAAACGTGGCGACATTCACGGCCTGATCGGTCCGAACGGCTCAGGCAAGAGTACGATGATGAACGTGCTCACCGGTATCTATCACCCCACTGCAGGTGACATCCAATTCAATGGCAGAACTGTTGTTGGTCGCACCAGCTCGGACATTGCCTTGTCTGGCATTGCGCGAACGTTTCAGAATGTTCAACTCTTTGGTGACATGACCGTGCTGCAAAACGTCTTGGTGGGATTGCACCACACCTTTGCGAGTGCGTTGTGGAGTGTTGCACTCCACTTCCCTTCTTATCTCAAAGAGGAGTTGCATGCGCATGAGCGTGCTCACGCTTTGCTGAAATTTGTGGGACTTGATGCATTGAGCGATGAGCTTGCCCACAATTTACCCTATGGCAAACAACGCTTGTTAGAAATTGCCAGAGCCTTGGCATTGGATCCGGAGTTGCTGCTGCTCGATGAGCCCGCTGCTGGCCTCACGGCTCCTGATATCAAGGAGCTTATTACCTATATCCGAAAAATCCGAGACAACGGTGTCACTGTTATTTTGATTGAGCACCACATGGATGTGGTGATGAGCATTTGCGACACGGTCTCAGTGCTCGATTTTGGTCAAAAGATTGCCGAAGGCATACCCGCTGCAGTGCAGTCCGATGAGAAGGTCATCACCGCCTATCTCGGTGGCTCCTCCATCACGACCTGAGGTATTGACCCATGACCATGACACATTGCGAAAGAACAGCATGTTAAAGATCGATCAACTCGAAGCAGGGTACGGTAAAGTTCATGTCTTACACAGCATCTCCTTGCACGTACCCAAAGGACAAGTGGTCACCTTGATTGGCTCCAACGGTGCAGGTAAAACCACCACCATGCGGGCCATCAGTGGCATGATCAAACCCACAGCGGGGGCGATCACGCTCAATGGACAAGAGATCCATGGCATGGAATCCAATCAAATTGCCAAGCTCGGCATTGCGCACTCGCCAGAAGGCAGGCGAGTGTTTGCCACCATGAGTGTGACGGACAATTTAATCTTGGGTGCATTCCCACGCCTCACCGGCGCTCGCCCCAAGGGGGACGTGAGTGCGGATTTGGAGAAAGCCATGGAGCTGTTTCCACGCCTAAAAGAGCGTCGACAACAAATTGCCGGAACGCTATCGGGTGGTGAGCAACAAATGCTGGCCATGGCTCGAGCGGTGATGCTCAACCCAGATGTGATCTTGCTTGATGAACCTTCGATGGGCTTGGCCCCTATTTTGGTCGAAGAGGTCTTCAAAATCATCGCCCGCTTAAAGCAAGAGGGCATGACCATGCTCTTGGTCGAGCAGTTTGCAGCCGCTGCGCTCAATGTCGCCGACTATGGTTATGTCCTAGAAAACGGACGCATCTCGGTTCATGGGCCGGCGCACCAACTCAAGACCGACCCAGCCGTCGTCGCCTCTTATTTGGGTGGTGCAGGCTCGCATTGAGGATGGCTTTGCGTCTTGCCTATTGACGCGTTCATCAAATCTCTTTGATCAAAAAGCTGCGCATTTTTATGCACTGGGGCAGCCCACCACAGGCAGTGCCCGAGTCGCTTTTGGGCACCATCGTCAAGACGCAGCCCTAGCGCCAGCGTCCTCTCGAGCCATAGTAACCACCAAAACCGATTCCCAAGCCAATCCCTATGGCCAAAGGATAGGGGTTGTAGGCGGGAGCGTAGTAGGTGCCATAGGGATAAGGGTTGACGTACACAGGCTGGGCAGAATACACCGCTGTGGGCTGGGCAAGGTATTGAGGCGCAGGGGCAGTACCTGACGCAGTGTTCATCCCTTCAATGGGACCGGGTGGCACACCTGCGCCCATGGATGAGGGGGGCGGTGGCGGCATGACTGCAGGGGCGGGCGAGATGTCGATGCTCAAATTCGCACCCGGATCGCTGGCCATTTGAACGCTGTACTGCTTACCCGCATATTCATAAACCACGTTGTAATGCGTGACTTGACTACGCAGGGTGTACTGGATACTGCATTGTTGTGCAGTGCCCACTGTCGTGGAGTTGTTTTCAATTCGGTCTCCAACAACTGCACCGCCCATGACACCCAAAGCGGTGGCCGCCGCATTACCCGCACCCTTGCCGATTGCGTTTCCGATGACCCCACCGGCTATGGCGCCGATCACAGCACCAGCCCCGGTCTTGGGCTCTTGGACTGAAACGGGAACGTTGGTGCAGACCCGTTGGGGAACATTGATTTGCTGCACCACGGGTGTGCTCGAAATGACCTTGGCCTGCTCAAGAGCCCAAGCACCCGTGACCAAACCAGCCAAAACCAGCACGGCCCATGTTTTTAATGGTTGAAGTTTCATGTGTTTTCTCCTGATTGAGGAATGATTAGATTATCGGCGTTTTGACCTCAGGGAGCATTGATTTTTAATGCTGGAAAGTAAAGAACGATGACATGACCTCCACACTTTAGAGACCTTCCATTACCTCCCCTTCATTTCCCGTTCCTTCCTATCCCTCCAACCCATGGTGCGCGAGTCTGTACGACGTCTCGGCTTGATAAAGACGACCTTGCATCATTAAAATAGGGTACTAAAGTATGATGAAAATGACTAAATCCACGCCAATCTCGGGCAAGTTGGTTGTTTTATG
>CAISQQ010000115.1 GCA_903887655.1 uncultured Burkholderiales bacterium | reverse complement strand
TGCCCGTGCCCTTGTCTTTTGCGCCAACGTGCAAAATACCATTGGCATCAATGTCAAAGGACACTTCAATTTGAGGCGTGCCACGACTTGAGGGTGGGATACCCTCAAGATTAAACTCACCCAGCATTTTGTTGCCCGAGGCCAACTCTCGCTCGCCTTGGAAGACTTTGATGGTGACCGCTGGCTGGTTGTCTTCGGCCGTGGAGAAAGTTTGCGCGAATTTGGTCGGAATGGTCGTGTTTTTTGTGATCATTTTGGTCATCACACCGCCCAAGGTTTCAATGCCCAGTGACAAGGGTGTGACGTCTAGCAGCAGCACGTCAGTGCGGTCGCCAGAGAGCACCTGACCTTGAATGGCCGCACCCACGGCTACAGCCTCATCGGGGTTCACGTCTTTTCTGGGCTCTTTGCCAAAGAATTCTTTGACTTTGTCTTGCACCTTGGGCATGCGGGTCATGCCGCCCACCAAAATGACGTCATCAATTTGATCCACACTCACGCCCGCATCCTTGATGGCCATGCGGCAAGGCGCAATGGTGCGCTCAATCAACTCATCGACCAAGGATTCCAATTTGGCACGGTTGAGCTTGATGCTCAAATGCTTGGGGCCAGAGGCATCGGCCGTGATGTAAGGCAAGTTGATGTCTGTACCCGTCGAGGAAGACAACTCAATTTTGGCTTTCTCTGCGGCTTCTTTCAAGCGCTGCAGGGCCAAAACATCTTTGCCCAAATCAACGCCTTGCTCGCGCTTGAATTCGGAGATGATGAAGTCGATGATGCGTTGGTCAAAGTCCTCGCCGCCCAAGAACGTGTCGCCGTTGGTGGAGAGCACTTCGAATTGTTTTTCACCGTCGACGTCGGCAATTTCAATGATGGAGACGTCAAAGGTGCCGCCGCCCAAGTCATAGACGGCAATTTTGCGGTCGCCTTTTTCGGTTTTATCCAAGCCAAACGCCAAGGCAGCAGCAGTGGGCTCATTGATGATGCGCTTGACCTCTAGGCCCGCAATGCGCCCGGCATCCTTGGTGGCTTGACGTTGTGCGTCATTGAAGTAGGCAGGAACCGTGATCACCGCCTCGGTGACGGCTTCTCCAAGATAGTCTTCCGCGGTTTTCTTCATTTTGCGAAGAACTTCGGCACTCACTTGGGGGGGCGCGAGTTTTTTGCCACGAACTTCCACCCAAGCGTCCCCATTGTCCGCTTTGGCAATGGTGTAGGGCATCAAGTCGATGTCTTTTTGGACTTCTTTTTCTTCAAATTTACGCCCAATGAGTCTCTTGACGGCGTACAAGGTATTTCTCGGATTGGTCACCGCTTGGCGCTTGGCCGAAGCACCCACCAACACCTCACCGTCTTCTTGGTAAGCAATGATGGAAGGGGTGGTTCTTGCGCCCTCAGAGTTTTCGATGACACGGGTGGTGTTGCCCTCCATGATGGCCACACAAGAGTTGGTGGTTCCCAAGTCAATGCCGATGATTTTGCCCATTTTGATACTCCGTTGATCGTGGGTTTAAGAGCCCACGCTTAAATTAAAAACAGTTGATTTGGATATTGGGACGAGTTTTACAAAAACAAGACCGCCCCAGGAAATGAAAGTTTCTCTTTGTCGCACTCAAGAAGCAGCGGTGACTGTCACCAAGGCGGGACGCAGGATGCGCTCAGCAATGGAGTAGCCCTTTTGCAAAACACTCACCACCGTATTGGGGGCTTGCTCAGCACTCACGACACTGATGGCTTGGTGCTGATGAGGATCAAATTTCGTGCCGGCAGCAGGATCAATGGCGAGCACTTTGTTTCTCTCCAAGGCGCTTTTGAGTTGACGCAGGGTGGCTTCAGCGCCTTCTCTGATTTGATCTGGCGTGGCCTCTTTGATCGCCAAGCCAGCTTCTAGGCTGTCGATCACGGGCAATAAACTCTCGGAAAACGACTCCAGGGCAAATTTGCGCGCTTTGCTCACCTCTTCTTCGGCTCGGCGTCTGGCGTTGAGCACTTCCGCTTGTCCCCGCAAATATTGGTCTTGAAGTTCACTCACTTTGGCCGTGAGCAAGGCCACCTCGCTCAAGGCCTTGGCCAAAGGATCCTCGTGCGAGGCGTCAGCAGACCCCTCGGGGGGCAGAGCTTCGTTGGCGTGGTGTGAAGACGGCTCAGTGGGCGGTGCCGAGTGAGCGGCAGGATCAAAAGGTTGTGAGGGGTCAGACATGATGAAAGTAGGAGGTGCGAATAAAAAAACCGGATTTCAAGCACAAATGGGGCCATTTGTGACGATTTCAAGCCCGAAACTGCTTGTTTTTGATCTTTTTTATGCGGTGGCGTGTAAAACCGCGACCTTGAGTCGGGTCAAATCAGGACTCCAAGGAAGTGAGCTGGCGCTGGGTTTTTTGCGGTTCAAGGTCCTAAGGGGCCAAGGGGCTAATGGGGTGGGAGTTCAGCCCCCCGCTCTTGGCAAGAGCAGGGGTGACCCAAGCGGTAAGACGAGAACGGAGGAATTGACGAACCCCATCGCCACCCAGGGCCGTCAATGGACCTGGGTGAGGAGTCTGATGGAGCTTGATGCAGCCTGATGTAGCCTGAAGCAGGCTAGGGCGCCTTAATGACTCAGGAGCCCCAAACTTCTTGAGCCGTCTCAATCACCAGTCTGAGTTTATTGCGTTGGGCTTGCACGGCGATGTTGTTGCCATGCACGGTGCTTGAGAAACCACATTGGGGTGAC
>CAISQQ010000114.1 GCA_903887655.1 uncultured Burkholderiales bacterium | reverse complement strand
TTTTTGCTTGGAAATAGCGCAGCACCGCTGGGATTTTTGGAGGCCAAACCACCCTGATATCCAGCCGCATTGGGACCGACGGGGGTGCCACTGGCATGTGTTCCGTCATGGCACTCTTGACACAAAAACGGTGGGCGCGATTTGAGCAAAGGGGTGATGTTGGAGCCGTGCGGTGTATGACAGTTGGTGCAGTCATCGGTCACAGGTTGATGCTCGAAGAGCAATGGACCACGTTTTTCAGCATGACACTGGTAGCAAGTCTCCGTGACTGTATTTTTCTTCAAGAGCTTGGGACCGGTCGAGCCATGCGGATTGTGACAATCCGCGCAAGTCACCTTGCCTTCTTGAATGGGGTGGTGTGAAATTTTCTTGGTGTCGGCTCGCTGATCTTTGTGGCAAGTAAAGCAAACTTCAGTTTGCGTGACCTTATTGAGCACCTTGTCGCTTGGGCGGTGAACTTGGTGACAACTGTTGCACGCCACACCATTGTTTTGGTGGGCTGCACCATCCCAGTTGCTGCGTTTGCTGCCACTGTGGCATGTCAAACATTGACTCGAGCGCTCTTTGTCACCCGATTGGGCGTACACGCCCTTTTTAAAGACCACATCGGGAGCAGTTCTACCGCCAGCTCCCGCTACACCTTTGACATGTTTCTCACTCTCACCATGGCAAGACTGACACGTTGGCGTCCTCGAGTCTCCCCGCACACCGTGCTTGGTTTGGTAAATAGAGAGAATGGGGGCGCTTTCGCTCTCGTCGTGACAACCCGTGCAAACAGCGTCTTTTCTCAGCGCCTCTTTTGCCGTCGCCGCTCGAGTGGGTGTCTCCCCCAAATTGGGCAGTGTTAAATTTTGGGCGTAACTTGAAGAGCTCTCAAAACAAATTAAATAGAGAAAAAATACCAGGTAAATTATTTTTAGAATCTTCATGTTCGCCTCTTATTTTTAATGGGTCAAACTACAGTGTCAAAATCCACTGAACCAAATTTTTAATTTGATCCATGTCTTTGGGAGGAGAGGTTTTAACGATCTTGTGCTCCTCCTCGTGTCCATCTGGGAATTTGGCTTTTTCACCCGAGGTGATGTGCTCGATCAACCGAGCTTCTGCGCCGGGTTTGCCCTTGAATTTTTCGGCCACACCGTGGTACGAGGGCCCGTCTTTGTCTTTGTCAACCGCGTGACACTTGAAACAGTTGTTTTGCCGGGCCAATGCCTTGGCGGCGTCGGCGTCAAGGGCAAGCGCCGATGTCGACAAGCAACACATTAAGACGCTGATTGACAAGGTTTTCGAAAAGGGAAAGTTTGCGGTGAGGGACTGCTTCATCTGGATGGCTCCTATGGGCTTAAATAATTTTGGAAAACTTGTTTTGATCTTGCTCGACACTCAAATATTCATCAAAAACCATGGCAATGGCGCGTACAAAATACCAGCCCAAAGGTGTCACGGTGAAACCATGCTCTTTCATGGCAAGGAGCCCTTGGCGTTCGAGCTCACTTAATTTGATGATTTCTGCTGCAAAAAATTCTTGCGCCTCGATACCGTAGGTTTTCTCAAGAGACAGGAAATCAAGCTCACCTTGGCACATGATGGACATGATGACTTCGCGCCTGAGCTCATCGTCTCGCGTCAAGGTCAAGCCCTTGACCACAGGAATGAGTCCCGCTTCGAGCATGTCTGTGTACTGCGCCAAGGTCTTGGCGTTTTGGCTATACGTGGCACCAACTTTGCCAATCGAAGACACACCAAATGCCAACAAGTCACCCTCAGGCTCTATGCTGTAGCCTTGAAAGTTGCGGTGCAAACGACCTTCTTTTTTGGCTTGACTGAGGCTGTCACTTACCTTGGCAAAATGATCCATACCAATGTAGACATAACCCTCGCTTTGAAGCCGGTTCAAGGCATTGGAGAGCATCACCAATTTTTCGTTGGCGGGGGGCAAGTCACTCGCCACAATTCTTCTTTGGGGTTTGAAGCGCTCAGGCAAATGCGCATAGGCATAAATTGCCAATCGATCAGGACTGAGCGCGATGACTTGGTCCAGTGTGCGGTTGAATGTCGTGCTCGTTTGCCTAGGTAGCCCGTAGATCAAATCCATGTTGATGGAATCAAAGCCCAACGCACGAGACGCCTCCATCAAGGACTTCACCTCGCTAAAGGGCTGGATACGGTGCACGGCCGCTTGCACAGCAGGCTCAAAATCTTGCACACCAAAACTGAGGCGATTAAACCCGAGCTTTTTCAAATGCTCGAGTCGAATTGGATTGACTGTTCTGGGATCGATTTCAATAGAAAGTTCCGCCTTGGGGGTGAAGTTGAACTTGCTGCGCAAAGTGATCATCAACTGGTGCAAATCGTCGTCGTTCAAGAAGGTGGGTGACCCTCCGCCAAAGTGCAGCTGGGAGACCCATTGCTTGGCCCCGAGGTAATTGGTCTGGAGCTCAATTTCTTTGTCAAGCAAGTCCAAATACGCAATGGCTTTGTCGTACTTCTTGGTGATGATTTTGTTGCAAGCACAGTAGTAGCAAATCGACTCACAAAATGGCACATGGATATAAATGCTCAAAGGCAAGGCGTGAGCGCTCAGGCCCTCCCTACGCAAAGACAATGCATTGGTGTATTGATCTGGATCAAATTGCTCAACAAAACGGTCCGCCGTTGGGTATGACGTATAACGCGGACCTGGAATATCGTAATGCGCTAGCAGTTGCTCAGTGACTGAATACATGCGACTCTTGACTCCTTTAGCGCGAGTATGCTCAAGCTAGAGTCTGCGCATCTTGCGCCAAGTCAAGTGGGTCCTTATTTTTAGCACCTTACAGTCAAAACCCAATCGCAATGGGGGCGATTAACCAATCGACATGGCGCCCAAGCAACAATCCCCCACGCTCGTTCGTTGAACGAGACCGCTCTAAGCCGCGTCAACCCTGGGTTGAAAGATTGCCAAAGCGTTCAACCGTCAGGCACGAGCGCAAGACGAACACAAAGAGACCGTCTGGGCGCCACAAAACCAAGGAGGTCAAGCGGCTGAGCGCTCGAAAACGGCTCGCCAAAGCTCGAGGGGTGGCTGGATCAACACCAGCAAAAAAATACTCAAGGGCGAGGACGGTGAACGGCGCCTCGTGAGCGAGCTCTCACTGCCATCAAGCCCGAACTTGAGCGCCGATGATCTCGGGGGTGTTCAAAGACTTGATATCGACTACTTTTTGATGGCTCAAATAACGCGACATCAAATCCCAAATGGGCTCACCACCCGCATTCTTGACGTCTTCGTTGACCGAGGCCCAGCCAGCGACTTTGTAGATCTTGTCGGCCTGCATGGCTTGGCCCTTGAGCCTCATGTTGGAGATGCGTTGACCACTGGCCGCGCCGGGCTCAATGCTGTACTGCATGCCTGCAACCCTCACCATGTCACCCCCCTGTTGGTAATAAGGATCGGGGTTGAATAAGTTATCGGCCACGTCTTCAAGTACGGTCTTGATGGTTTGTCCACTCATCGGGGTCAAGGTGGTTGCGGGATATGTGATGGCAGTTTGATTCATCAAGTCTTCTAGAGTGATGGTGTCACCACTGAGCAATGACGCCCCCCAGCGAAATCCAGGCGAGAAAGCGATCTCTGCTTCTTTCTCGGCCATGAGGCCATCCAGAATCAACTGATCGAAGCTGCCGTTGAAGTTGCCCCTGCGGTACAAAAGGCCCTGAGTGACCGCCAAAGGCGTTGACAGTTGGGCTTGAAAGGGCTTTCTCACCCGCTCAATCAATTGCAGCATGGCCGCATCGGGCTCGATCAGATGGGCAAAAACGGGCATCAATCGATAGTGGAAGTCCACGATGCGAGCGGACTTCACCTCAAAATCCAAAACCGCTAAAAATTTCCCATTCGAACCCGCATTGGTGACCCAAGTCGACCCACTTCGGTTGCGCACCTGTACCGGTGTTGGTACCGCATCGTGCGTGTGCCCTCCCAAAATCACATCGATTCCGCTCAGGCGAGTGGCCATTTTCAAGTCCACATCCATGCCATTGTGAGAAAGCACCACCACCACTTGTGCGCCACGCGCACGCACCTCATTGACGGTCTTTTGCATATTCTCTTCTTGAATACCAAAAGTCCAATCTGGCACCATGTAGCGCGGATTGGCAATCGGGGTGTAGGGGAAGGATTGCCCAATGATTGCCACTGGCACCCCGTTCATCACACGAATTTGATAGGCTTCAAAAACAGGGTCCTCAAAATCTGTGGTTTTGATGTTTTGCGCCAAAAAAGAGAGTTTGTTCTTGAAGTCTTGATTGACGATTTCCAGGACCCGTTCCGCTCCAAGCGTCATCTCCCAGTGGGAGGTCATGATGTCAACCCCCATCAACAGTGACGCATCCACCATGTCTTGACCGCGTGTCCACAGCGCCGTGGCCGAGCCTTGCCATGTGTCGCCACCGTCGAGCAGCAATGCCCCTGGGCGAGACGCCTTCAATCGCTTGACCAATGCCGCGAGATGCGCAAAGCCACCGATCTTGCCGTAGGTGCGTGCAGCCTGATCAAAATTCAAAGATGTGAAGGCATGCGCTTGTGGACTTCCAGGGGCAATGCCATTGGCTTTGAGAAAACGCTCTCCCACCAAGTGAGGCGTCTTGCCTTGCTGAGAACCCGCCCCCAAGTTGACACTGGGCTCGCGGTAGTAAGTAGGAACGAGTTGAGCGTGGGAGTCGGTGAAATGCAGCAAATGAACATTGCCCTTTGGGGGCATGTTGTAGAACTGCTCGGCCGCCATTGCCGCCTTGGAGAAATCGGTCTCGAGCACCAGTCCGCCGCCTGCTGCAGCCGCCAGCGTACTCAAGAAGTCGCGTCTTTGCATGACTAAAATTAACCGACTTACTGATTGACCGGCGAGAGCGGATCCAAGAGCAAAGACATCAAGTCGCGCAGTTGGGATTCGGTGAGCAAACGAAATGTCCCAAATCGGGGCATGGCCGAGCACGCGTTATAGGCCTTGGCGTTGTAGAGCTTGTTCCACGTGTATTGGATCACCTCAGGAGATGAACCCCGCAGTTTGCCGTAGTTGTAGAGGGAGGGTCCAATCGTGCCATAGGAAATCTCTTTCTTGTCGATTTGGTGGCAGTTGTAACAACTCCCGCCATTGACATCATCGCTCTTGTCTGACCAGGTAGACCCTTTACCGCTTTGAGCGATTTTTTCACCCTCCTTCCAATTGCCAAAATACTGCTGATCAGTGGGGGGCACCACTGTTTGGAGGTTGTTTTTTTCGACTCGACTCCTCATCGCAGCAGTGAGGTGGAGTTCGCCCTTTTTAAAATCAGAACAAGCCAGCTGATTTTCATCTTGCACGAGTCGCTCCAAACCCGCAATCCCGATCGGCTGAAAACTCGAAGCCATCATGGTTTTGAAGGTAGGCTCTTGGGCGTGAACGATGGAGACCCATCCACTCACCAAGAGAAAAAGGCTCAGAGCCAGCTTAAGAACAGGGTATCTTGACATGTGCATCTTTCTAAACACTAGCGTTTAAGTCCAGGGGTTTGAACCACGCCACCTTTGGCCTTGGCGGCCATGAACATGGACAAAGCAATGGTGACATCGGAGGTGTATTGAGGACTTGGAAAACGCTGCTGCCGGTAGCAATCCGCGAGTCGATGCTGCATGGTCCAAAATTCTCCGCTGGACACCCGGTACGCTGGCCAAGTCCCCCAGGCCAGCGCTGCGCCTTCATTGGAAGCGATCAAGGGCAAGTCCTGCAATCTGATGCGCTGGCCTTTGACGCCGTGACAAGTCGCGCAGGAGAAATCCATGGGTCCAGCGCGAAAGTAAAATGCTTGCTCTCCCATCTTATAAAAGATTTTTTCTGCGGAATGCTTCATGGGGGGATTGATCTTCATCCCCTTGGAATGCGTGACAACATAGGCCACGATGGCCTCGATATTTTTCTTGTGACCTTTACCGAAGTCGTCAGCCATGATGTCTTTCACATCGATGCCCTGAATGACTTGCATACACGTCACCAATCGCGACTCCAAATCTTGTACACGCTGAGTGTCCTTGAAGTAACGGGGTAACTGAGCGAAAGCGCCATCCACCACACCTGCACCAAGACCGAGGTCACAGGACTGTAAGCTTTTGCTGTTGGGCCCCATGGGTTTGACCCACAACTCTTCTCCAGCACCTTCAAAGAGCTCAGCTGGATTCGCATCGGCCAGCATTTCTCTGTATTTGGCGATTTCTTCACTGGTGGTCTGTGCTTTGAGGGTCACAAAACCACTCAAAGCCAACAGCACAAAAATCGTGGCGAGTTTGGTCATCATAGTCGTCCAAAAAAAGTCAACGCGCAGCCAGGTCGTGCGCTGGCGGTGGGGCTTAACAAACAAAATAGAACACACAAAAGAAAGAGCCACAGGTCAAGAAACAAGGCCAGTGCGCCAAGTTTGAGTTCATGGATGATAGACCATAGCGATTGTTGAGGGTCAGGCTCGAAAAGAG
>CAISQQ010000113.1 GCA_903887655.1 uncultured Burkholderiales bacterium | reverse complement strand
TACGAGGTGCTGGGCGACATTTGGGTGGTGCAGCGCAACCCCTACTTGGAAGACGATTTGCTGGACAACCCCAAGCGCCGAGCCCTCTTGGTGGACGCCTTGTATCACCGTATCCACGAGATCGAGGCCAGGCGCTCGCCCCAAGAGGATTCAGAGCGTGACGCGTTGGTGCAGGAGTTGTTGCGCTACACCAAAGAGGCCATTGTTCGGTTTGAGACCTTCTTTGACAGCGTTTTTAAGCTGCGCAAGCGCACGCTCAAGGAGCTCAAACGCTACACCGCCACGGACAACATCAAATTTGACCCGCTCTCGCGCGTTTCGCATGTGACCGATGCCACTGACTGGCGTGTCGAGTATCCGTTTTTGGTCTTGACCCCTGATAGCGAAGCAGAAATGGCGGGGCTGGTGAAGGGTTGCATTGAATTGGAGCTCACCATCATCCCCAGGGGAGGCGGCACCGGCTATACCGGAGGCGCCATTCCGCTGTCTTGGCGCAGTGTGGTGATCAACACCGAGAAGCTTGAAAAAATGGCTCCCGTGCAAATTCGCACTTTGCCCGGCTTGGAGTCATCGGCGCCGACGATTTTTACCGAAGCGGGTGTCGTCACCCAGCGCGTGGCCAATGCGGCTGAAGAGGCGGGTTTCGTCTTTGCAGTCGACCCCACCAGTGCAGAGGCCTCCTGTATCGGTGGCAATATCGCGGTCAATGCGGGCGGCAAGAAGGCGGTCTTGTGGGGCACGGCCTTGGACAATTTGCTCAGCTGGAGAATGGTCACCCCAGACGCACAGTGGCTCGAAGTCACGCGACTGAACCACAACTTGGGCAAAATCCACGACGTCTCGATGGCCTCCTTTGACCTGGCGTATTACCAAGCCGACGGGGTGAGCTTGATTCGCCGCGAGCGGCTCGATATTCCTGGCAACGCTTTTCGCAAAGAGGGCCTCGGTAAGGATGTGACCGATAAGTTTTTGAGTGGCTTGCCTGGTGTGCAAAAGGAGGGCTGTGACGGCCTCATCACGAGTGCGACTTGGGTGCTGCACAAAATGCCCAGTCACGTACGAACCGTTTGTATGGAGTTTTTTGGCAATGCCAAGGATGCGGTGCCCAGTATTGTGGAGATCAAGGATTACATGTTCTCCGAGCAAAAAAGCTCGGGCGTTTTGCTCGCTGGTCTTGAGCACTTGGACGATCGCTATTTGCGCGCTGTTGGCTATGCCACCAAAAGTAAGCGCGGTGGATTGCCCAAAATGGTGCTCTTGGCCGACATCGCTGGAGACGATCCTGATCAGGTCGCGCGCGTGAGCGCCGAGGTGGTGAGGCTTGCCAACTCCAGAAGCGGAGAAGGCTTCACCGCCGTGAGTTCTGAGGCCAGAAAGAAGTTTTGGCTCGATCGCAAAAAAACCGCCGCCATCTCTCGCCACACCAATGCGTTCAAGATCAATGAAGATGTGGTGATCCCATTGCCGCGAATGGCCGAGTACACCGATGGCATTGAGTTCATCAACATCGAGATGTCGCTTGACAATAAGATTGCCTTGTGCAAAGCCTTGGATCAGTTTTTTGCCACGGGTCATTTGCCCTTGGACGCCAGCAAGGACCCCAGCGAGCAGCCCTCTGGTGAGATGATCCAAGAGCGTGTGAGGCAAGCGCGAAGTGTGATCGCCGAAGTCAGTGCCATGTGGCAAGGCTGGTTGGATGAGAGCGAGAGGCTTTTCCCGCAGTTGCAAGACCACAGCTTGCGTGCGAGCTGGAAGACCCAAATCAAGGCGCCGCTTGAACTCATCTTCACGGGGGAGGTTTTCAAGCCCGTGCTGGTTGAATGCAACGCCATTCATCAACGCGTCTTGAAAGGCCGCGTTTGGGTGGCTTTGCACATGCACGCGGGTGACGGCAACGTGCACACCAACATCCCGGTCAATAGCGATGACTACGACATGCTACAAACCGCTCACCGCGCGGTCGCCAAGATCATGACCTTGGCCAGAAAGTTGGACGGCGTGATCTCGGGCGAACACGGCATTGGCATCACCAAGTTGTCTTTCTTGACCGACGCGGAG
The DNA here is from genome assembly GCA_903887655.1 of uncultured Burkholderiales bacterium. Taxonomy (GTDB): domain Bacteria; phylum Pseudomonadota; class Gammaproteobacteria; order Burkholderiales; family Burkholderiaceae_C; genus Limnohabitans. The sequence continues at coordinate 8,459 of CAISQQ010000113.1, read as the reverse complement.
TTGGCCCCCTTTGCGGCCTACAAACAACGCATTGACCCGCAGGGACACTTCAACAAAGGCAAACTGGTCAAGTTCGATCCAACCGATGCATTGACTCGCCGAGGGGACTTGGCCAATGCCTACACGCCGAGTTTTGGACTGATGGGGCATGAATCCTTGATCATGCAGCAGTCTGACATTGGGGCGATTTCCGACAGCGTGAAGGACTGTTTGCGCTGCGGCAAATGCAAACCCGTGTGTGCCACCCATGTGCCGCGCGCGAATTTGCTCTACAGCCCCAGAAACAAAATCTTGGCCACCTCGCTCTTGGTCGAGGCGTTCTTGTACGAGGAGCAAACCCGCCGGGGCGTATCGGTCAAGCATTGGCAAGAGTTTGAGGATGTGGCCGATCACTGCACGGTGTGCCACAAGTGCTTGTCACCGTGTCCGGTGAAAATTGACTTTGGTGATGTGTCGATGAATATGCGCAACTTGCTCAGGAAAATGGGCAAAAAGAGCTTTCGACCCGGTAACGCCGCAGCCATGTTGATGCTCAATGCCACCAACCCCGAGACCATCAAGTTCGCCCGTGCCGCCATGGTGGATGTGGGGATGAAAGCCCAGCGTTTTGTCAACGGCTTGTTGTCCCATTGGGCTTCGGCGCAGACCAAAGCGCCTCCGCCCAGCATTGGCCTGGGTAGCGTGAAAGAGCAGGTCATTCATTTTGTGAACAAGAAAATGCCTGGCAACTTGCCCAAGAAAACAGCGCGAGCTTTGTTGGACATTGAGGACCAAAACTACGTCCCCATCATCCGCAACCCCAAAACCACCCAAGCCGAGACCGAGGCGGTGTTTTATTTCCCGGGCTGTGGATCAGAGCGGCTCTTTTCTCAAGTCGGCTTGGCCACCCAGGCCATGCTCTGGCACGCTGGCGTGCAAACGGTGTTGCCCCCAGGCTATCTTTGCTGCGGCTATCCCCAGCGCGGCAGCGGTCAGTTTGACAAGGCAGAGAAAATCATCACCGACAACCGCGTTTTGTTTCATCGCGTTGCCAATACCTTGAATTACCTGGACATCAAGACGGTGGTGGTGAGTTGTGGTACTTGCTATGATCAGCTCCAAGGTTACCAATTTGACAAAATATTTCCAGGCTGCCGCATCATTGATATCCATGAGTATTTGCTTGAAAAAGGCATCACCTTGGACGCGTCCAACACCAGCGCCTACCTCTATCACGACCCTTGCCACAGCCCGATGAAGTTGCAGTCCCCCATGCTCACGGTCAAGGCCTTGGTTGGCGAGCAAGTGCTCGAGTCTGAGCGCTGTTGTGGTGAGTCAGGCACACTCGGTGTCACTCGCCCAGACATCTCCACGCAGGTGCGGTTTCGAAAGGAAGAAGAGCTGCTGGCTGACGAGTCGCGCATTCGAGCTTTGAGTGGTCAAGACAAAGGAGACGTCACTATTTTGACCAGTTGTCCGAGCTGCTTGCAAGGACTCACACGCTATGAGGGCGATCTCAAGAGTGGGCTCCTCAAGGCCGACTACATCGTGGTGGAGATGGCCAGACGAATTTTGGGTGAAGACTGGATGCCCCAATACGTGCAAGCGGCCAACGCGGGCGGTATTGAGCGTGTGCTGGTGTAGCCCAATTGAATGGGACGCCACAGCCCTGACCCACATCTTTCACGAATGGACAGACTTTGATCGAAAAATCAACCAAAAAGGCCCCCACGGTCCTCGATCTCACGGTGCACCAAGGCTCCAAAAAACTCGAAGTGAGTTTTGCGGGCGGTGAGCGTTTTGAGATCGCCTTTGAGCTCATGCGCATCTACAGCCCTTCGGCTGAAGTGCAAGGCCACGGGCCTGGGCAAGAGGTGTTGCAAACAGGCAAACGCGGCGTGGGCATGCTGGGCTTGGAGCCGGTGGGCAATTACGCTGTGCAACCCACTTTCAGTGACGGCCACGACAGCGGGATCTTCACCTGGGACTATCTTTATCACTTGGGCTCGGAGCAAGACCGCCTGTGGCAAGACTATGAGAAACGGCTCAAAGCACAAGGTCTTCACCGTGACCAAGAGATGAACTCCAAGGCCAAGTGAGTGGCCCGCCTTGTAGGCAGGCCGCAGTCTAGCGGTGAATCATCTTTGCGGGTCTGAGCTGGCGCACCTGCGCTGCGGCAAGCCAGTCGTCGAGCTCGCTGATTCGGTGCGATGATTTCAGCGCAATTCCAACGTCTGCCGTATTTTTTTGTGCCGGCAAGGCAGACTGCGGCGCCATTCGCCTTTAACATCGAGACATGGGTAAAACACATTTTGGTTTTCAAAGCGTTGAGGAGGATGAAAAGTCCTCACGCGTGCGCTCGGTTTTTGATTCGGTCGCCGCCAATTACGACATCATGAATGATTTGATGTCCATGGGGCTGCACCGCGCTTGGAAGGCTTATACCGTGTTGGTGGCCGATTTGAGCCTGGGGATGCGGGTCTTGGACATTGCTGCGGGCACGGGTGACTTGAGTATGGCGTTTGCCAAAAAAGTCGGCCCCCAAGGCTTGGTGGTTCAAAGCGACATCAATTGGACCATGTTAAGAACGGGGCGAGATCGCCTGATCAACGAGGGATTGCTGCTGCCCACACTCGTGTGTGACGCCCAAGCGCTGCCCTTTGCCAACGACAGTTTTGACCGAGTGAGCGTGGCGTTTGGGCTTCGCAACATGACCCACAAGGATGCGGCGTTGAAGGAGATGTGCCGGGTCTTGAAGCCTGGCGGCAAACTCTTGGTCTTGGAGTTCTCCAAAGTGGCCGCTCCCTTACAAAAAGCCTACGATTGGTATTCTTTCAATTTGTTGCCCAAAATTGGCAAATGGGTGGCCAAGGACGAGGACTCTTACCGCTATTTGGCCGAATCCATTCGCATGCATCCTGATCAAGAAACCCTCAAAGGCATGATTCAAGATGCTGGATTGGGGCACGTGGATGTGCACAATTTAAGCGCGGGCGTGGTGGCACTGCATGTGGGGATCAAATGCTAAGACGCCCTGCGTCCAGGCTGGCGTTGGCACTGGTGAGTGGGGGCCTTGGGGTGTTCCAATCTGCGGGAGTCTTTGCGCAATCGGTGAGCAAAACCGCCCCTTTAGCCGAAGGCGCGCTCAGCTGGGTCAGCGTTTTGAGCCTCGCGGCAGAAAAGACCGCTTGGGTCTGGGGCCTGGGCCTGGTCGTGGGATTGATGGTGGCTTGGGCGGCCTTTTTGCTCTGGCGCCGATGGGCGTCTTCAGCTGCCTTGGGCTCGAGTGGTCCGTATGGTGTTCAAGCGCGAGAAATTTACACGAGCAAGCGCGCGCGACTGGCGGCGCATTTTTTTCACCGAAAACCCCAGACGGCTGCGACGGTGACCATGCCGTTTCTCAAACCCTACAACCCCAAGAACGTTGGCAACGACGCCTCGGCCAGGCCCTGGGAGTCGCCTGAGCGGGATCACATCCTGGGGGGCGCGGCTGCGCTGGAAGTCCGCACAGAGCCCGCGCCGCATGACTTCAGTGTTTGGGGTACACACCCTGTGGCGCCGACATGGAGTGAGTTGGAGCGCCCAGACTGGCCCCAGGCTTGGCGCGAGGGGTTGCCCATCGCCAGCCAAACCTGGTCTCGATTTGACACCGCCAACGCTGCTCAAGCGCGCGCGCGTGCTCCTGCTGTCCCCACAGAGCTGTCCTACCCCTGGCCTTTTGAGTTTGAAGTGGCGGATTTTTTAAAAATGGCCCAAAAGCATTTTTTGGCCCTTCAAGAGGCTTGGGACAGGCGCGATCTGGCTCAAATGCAAGACTTCCTGAGCCCCTCGATGCTGCATGATGTGCAGGATCAATTCGCCACCATGACCCCACTGGAGCCCCACGGGCATGCCTCAGACATGTCCCAAGCCATGAGCGAAGTGTTGTTGCTGGAGTCCCAGTGCTTGAGTGTCAAGCGCGAAGGACTCGAGCAAAAGGTGAGCGTGGAGCTCTCGGGCATGATTCGCGAGGGTTTGAGTGCGAGCCCCAATCCGTTTCGCGAGATTTGGACTTGGTCCAAAACCTTTCGCCCCCATTTGGACAATGATTTGCAAGGCTGGCGGGTGTGTGCTCTAGAGGCCTTGCAATGAGGGCGTCGCACACCGGGGCCACCGCGTTTTTTGCGTGCGTCGTCTCGCATTTTTTTGCTTGCCATTGAAAGCTCAAGCCATGACCCTTTTTTCAAACGATCCGGCCCGTTCAGCTCAGTCGCACCGAGGTGAGGATGCGTCCCACAGCGCAGACTCAAGCGGCCCCTTCTTGTTGCCGCAGCGCCTCTTGCACGAGATCGGCAAAGGTCTCAAGGCGATTGAGCGCCAAGCCTTCAAACTCAAGTTGCCGCCGGCGCTCTTGCACGAGATCTTGGACCGCGTGCTGATTTTTATCAACCACGTCCTCTTGCATGAGCCCCAAGCTCTTCAGCGCCTCAAGCGCCAACATGGCAGGACCTTGTCCTTGCAGTGGCATGAGTGGCATTGGCGGCTGCGAATCACGCGCGCGGGCTTACTCGAGCGCGAGCGCGCCAGCCAAGGGTCCTGGTCCGAAGAGTCCAATAAGCCAGGTGCGCCTGGTGCGCCTGGTGGCCTTACCCTTGCGCCAGCCAAAGCGGACTTGTCCATCATGTTGATGGAGACGAGTGTGCTTGATGTGGCGAGTCGACTCCTCAAGGACGAAAAACCCGCGCTTCGCATTGAGGGCGACGTTCAACTCGCCGCCGAAGTCAATTGGTTGGTCGATCATGTGCAGTGGGATTATGAGGACGATTTGTCAAAAATCGTCGGTGACGCCTATGCCCACCAAGTGGTTCGCTTGGGGCGCGGGGCCTTGGATGCGCTCAGACGCTTTGCGGGCGGGGCCTATGCCCGAGCCAGCTCATGGGGCGCAGGAGTGAACGCCCCATGAGTCGTTTCTTTCGTGGTTTTGTGATCTTTTTGGTGGTCTGGCGCTTTGGGCTCGATCAGTTGATACTCTCTGGACTCAAGCAGCCGTGGATTCGGGCCTTGGCACCTCGACTGCGTCTGGGCAGAGATCTTTCAGCGCCTCGTGGACAGCGTTTGCGCCAAGCGCTCGAGACCTTGGGGCCGATTTTTGTGAAATTCGGACAAGTGCTCTCCACCCGTCGTGATTTGTTGCCCCAAGACATCGCCAATGAATTGGCGGCCCTCCAAGACCGGGTGCCGCCGTTTGACTCTGGCGTGGCCGTGGCCACCATTGAGCGAGCTTTTGGCAAACCCGTGGATGTCATCTTTTCTCGGTTTGACCGCGAACCGGTGGCCAGTGCCTCCATTGCACAAGTCCATTTTGCCGCCATGCTCGACGCCAATGGCCAAACCCATGAAGTCGCTGTCAAGGTCATTCGTCCGCATATGAAGGAAGTCATTGAGAAAGACCTGGCGCTCATGCGCACCATGGCCCAATGGCTCGATCGCCTCTCCGTGGACGGCCGCCGCCTAAAGCCGCGTCAAGTGGTGGCCGAGTTTGACAAGTATTTGCACGATGAGCTTGACTTGGTGCGTGAAGCGGCCAATGCCGCCCAATTAAGACGCAATATGCAAGGTCTCAATTTGGTGCTGATCCCAGAGATGCATTGGGACTACTGCCACCAAGATGTGATTGTGATGGAGCGCATGTTTGGTGTGCCCATCAGCCAAGTCGACCAATTGATCCAAGCCGGTGTGGACATCAAGCAGTTGGCCAGAGACGGCGTGACCTTGTTTTTTACCCAAGTGTTTCGCGATGGTTTTTTCCATGCTGACATGCATCCCGGCAATATTCAAGTGAGCGTGGACCCCAAAACCTTGGGCCGCTATGTATCGTTGGATTTTGGGATTGTGGGCACCCTCACAGAATACGACAAAGAGTATTTGGCGCAAAACTTCACCGCATTTTTTCGACGCGACTACAAGCGTGTCGCTGAATTGCACCTGGAGTCGGGCTGGGTGCCAGCGCAAACGCGCATCGATGAATTGGAAAGCGCCATTCGAACCGTGTGCGAGCCCTATTTTGATCGCCCCTTGAAGGAAATTTCTTTGGGGCTGGTGCTCATGCGTTTGTTCCAAACTTCGCGCCGCTTTGATGTGCAAATACAGCCCCAGTTGGTGCTGCTGCAAAAGACCCTCCTCAACATCGAAGGGCTCGGACGCGAGCTCGACCCCGATTTGGACCTGTGGAGCACGGCCAAGCCATTCCTGGAGAAATGGATGCTCGAGCAAATTGGCCCGCAAAAGTTGTGGAAGCAACTGCTGTCACAAGCGCCGCGGTATGCCAAAATTTTGCCGGAGCTTCCCCGTTTGGTGCATGACTATTTACAGCACCCGCACAGCAGTGTTTCTTCGGCCGAACTCCTGCAAGTCTTGCAAGAGAGTCGCCAAACGCAGCGTCAATTGGTGCGTTTGCTCTGGATTGCTTTGGGCTTCGTGCTGGGCATGGTGGTGATGCAGTGGTTCAACATCTCCTCCTAGAGCGCTGCACCATGCTCTGGCGGGCTCGAGACCTGTCCTAAAATAGGGTTTTGACTGTCTGACACGCCCCGCTCTTGCGCTTGGGGTTTGAGGGGAGAAGCCTGCATGTTATTGGCCCTGGTTATTGTTTATTTGCTGATCACCATTGCGATTGGCTTGGTGGCGGCCAGGCGCGTGAAAAATACCGCTGACTATGCCATTGCGGGGCGGCATTTGCCTTTGGTGATGATTGTCACGACCACCTTTGCAACCTGGTTTGGCTCAGAGACGGTGCTCGGTATCCCGGCCAAATTCGTCAACTCTGGGCTCAACGGCGTGATCGAAGACCCCTTTGGTGCGGGGCTGTGTTTGGTTTTGGTGGGGATGTTTTTTGCAGGCAAGCTCTACCGCATGAAGCTGCTCACCATTGCCGACTATTACCGCGAGCGCTATGGCCCTCAAGTGGAGGTGGTCTGTACCTTGATCATCATGGTGAGTTACTTGGGTTGGGTTTCGGCCCAAGTGAGTGCCCTGGGGCTCGTCTTCAATGTGCTCTCGGACGGTGTTATTTCCATGCCGCTTGGTATGGGCATTGGGGTGGTTTCGATTTTGGCCTACACCTTGTTTGGTGGCATGTGGTCGGTGGCGATCACGGACTTTATCCAGATGATCATTTTGGTTTTCGGCTTGGCCATCTTGGCGGTGTTTGCTGGGGGGCAGGCTGGCGGGGCTGAGCGGGTGATCGCGTTGGCCGAGTCGAAAAACATGTTCCATTTTTTACCAGACGCGAACTGGCACGACGTGATGTTTTTTGTGGCTTCAGGACTGACCATCATGCTCGGCTCCATCCCGCAGCAAGATGTGTTTCAGCGGGTGATGTCAGCCAACACGGTAGAGTCGGCGACCCGGGGGCCCATCATCGGGGGGGTGTGCTACTTGCTTTTTGCATTTGTGCCGATGTTTTTGGTGGTGAGCGCCATGATCATCATGCCCGAGCAAGCATTGACGCTCATCAGCGATGACCCCCAACGGGTGCTGCCCACACTGGTCATGCAAAAAATGCCGTTTGTGATGCAAGTGATTTTTTTTGGTGCTTTGTTGTCGGCCATCAAATCCACCGCTTCGGCCACGCTGCTCGCCCCAAGCGTGACGTTCACTGAAAACATTTGGCGCCAATTCAATCCCGGCATGGACGATCGCGCTGAGCTCAAAGCCATGCGGGTGACGGTGCTGGTTTTTAGCGCAGTGGTCTTGGCTTATGCGATTGTCATGCAAGGCACCAGCATTTATGAAATGGTCTCCAGTGCCTATCAAGTGCCCTTGGTGGGGGCGTTTGTCCCCTTGGCCTTTGGGCTTTATTGGCCCAAAGCCACCACGCAAGGTGCGCTGCTCTCCATTGCACTGGGCCTGATGAGTTGGCTCCTGTTTTTGCTCACCCCAATGGGCGAGGTCTTGCCCGCACAAGGGGTGGGCTTGGTGGTGGCGATCTTGGCCATGGTGGTGGGGTCGCTCGCGCCTCAGCGCCTGCGCAACGTTCATTCGGAGCACCGGTACCACACTGGGGTGGACGCCAATGCCCCCTCAACGTGAGCCCCAGGCCGTGAAACGCATGCCAAAAGCCTTGCAGGAGGATGTGCGAAAAGGCTTGTAGGCCTCTATAATGTTGGATTTTGCAGCAAGTCAATTTCAAATGCCTATTTATGCCTACAAATGTGCGTCTTGTGGCTTTGCCAAGGACGTTTTGCAAAAGCTCTCAGACGCCCCTCTGAGTGTGTGTTTGCAGTGCGGTGAGCCCCAATTCACCAAGCAAGTCACAGCCGCTGGGTTTCAGCTCAAAGGCTCGGGCTGGTATGTGACCGATTTCAAAGGTGACGGCAAGCCCAAGGCGGACGCCGCCACAGCCTCCACCGACTCGCCCGCCAAGAGCGCCTCAGGCGAAGCTTCGAGCACCTCGGGCGCCTCAACAGCCAGCGACTCCAGTGGCGCGAGCGCTGCGAGTT